>PUMX01000179.1 GCA_003552485.1 Candidatus Hydrogenedentota bacterium | reverse complement strand
TTACTCGCCTGCGCCACTCCCGTCCCCGAAGAATTACCCATTCCGTGTGTCTCCCGTTGTGATGCGGAAACCGATGGTTCCGAGCCAATTTCTTGCCGAGACAACTAGACGCGCCCTCACGCGCCCTACTCAGCGTACAACTCAACTATTGCCGTTATCGGCGCCACGCTCCGTTACCTTGAAATCACAGTCACCACAAGAAACAGCGCGGAGCGACGGACGAATCCGCCGCTCCGCGCACTGTTAGAGAAGTATGGCCCGGTCATGCATCCATGTTTTCGATGATAGCCTTTCCGAACTCGCTGCACCTCACTTCTGTCGCGCCGGTCATCAGCCGGGCGAAATCATAAGTGACCGTCTTGGAGGCGAAGGTCTTCACCATGGCCTGTATGATGGTCTCTGCAGCCTCATTCCAACCGAGGTGATCAAACATCATCACGCCGCTGAGCAGAACGCTGCTCGGGTTCACCTTATCTTGATTGGCGTACTTCGGGGCGGTGCCATGAGTCGCTTCAAAGATGGCGGCGCCGGTCTCGTAGTTAATGTTGCCGCCGGGGGCAATCCCAATACCGCCAACCTGCGCCGCGAGCGCATCACTGAAGTAGTCCCCGTTCAAGTTCATCGTGGCGATGACGTCGAACTCGGTCGGCCGTGTAAGAACCTGCTGAAGGAAGATGTCGGAGATGACGTCTTTCACCAACAGTTTGTCACCCGGTTGCCCGTTACAATCATCCCAGCCCACGGCCACGTCGCTAAATTCCTCCCGGACCAATTCATAGCCCCACTTTCGGAACGCGCCTTCGGTAAACTTCTGGATGTTGCCCTTGTGAGCAAGGGTCACCGTGGGGTAGTTGTGCTTGAGCGCGTAGTTGATGGCCGCGCGAATAAGCCGCTTCGAACCGGTGACGCTGATCGGCTTGATGCCGACGCCAGAGTCCGGCCGGATGTTCCAGCCAAACTCATTCTGCAGGTATTGGATTAGCTTCTGGGTTTCCGGTTGGCCTTCCTCCACCTCGAATCCGGCATATACGTCTTCCGTGTTTTCACGGAAGACCACCATCTTCACCTTCTCTGGCTCCTTAACGGGACTGGGCACTCCGGGAAAGTGCCGGATGGGCCGCACGCAAGCAAACAGTTCGAGCTTCTGCCGCAACGACACGTTTAAACTGCGGAACCCCTCGCCCACCGGCGTGGTCAAGGGACCTTTGATCGCCACAAGGTGGTCCTTGATGGCCTCCAGCGTCTCCTCGGGCAGATAGGTTCCGTACTTCTCGTTAGCCTTCTCGCCCGCAAAGACCTCCATCCAGGCGATTCGCCGTTTTCCCCCGTAGCAGTGCTTGACAGCCGCGTCGAAAACCGCCTGAGACGCCCGCCAGATATCCGGGCCGATGCCGTCCCCTTCAATAAATGCGATGATGGGATTATCAGGCGTCTCCACTTTGCCGCCGGGCCCCGCCGTGATCTTCTCGCCATCCGCCGGCGGCTGGACCTGTGCGTATTTGCTCATATCTTCTCCTCTGCGAAATCCGGGGGCGCCTATCCGGAATAATGGAAAGACGCCCCCACCCTACCGTTATTACTGTGTGTGCGAAAGCGAAGCCAGGCCGCGTTCAACCCAGTTCGACTTGGCGGGCGTACATCACATGGGGAATCTCCTGGATCTTCTCGAGAACTTGCTCGGACACTGGCCCGTCAAGATTAAGAACCGTCGTCGCCTTCTTGCCAGGCTCATCGCGGCCAAGCACCATGTTCGCGATATTGACCCCATCTTCGCCAATGGTCAACGCCACCCGGCCAATCACCGCGGGCTTGTCTTCGTTCATGCAGATCACCATCCACCCTTCAGGCACGGCGTCCACCCGCTTGCCGTCAATGATGCAAATGCGGGGATCTTCCTTACCAAACAAGGTGCCGGCGATACTGTGCGACTCCTGATCGGTCTTCACCTTAACCCCAATCTGGAACACATAATCGGCGGGCTCTGCGCGCCGCGTTTCACTAAACTCGATGCCGTGATCCTGGAGCAAGGTCGGCGCGCTCACCACGTTCACATGATCCACCAGCGGCGTCAAGAAGCCTGTGAGAACCGCCGCCGTAATGGGATACGTGTCCTTCACGCCCAGCTCGCCGGCATACTCGATCTCGATGGACTGCGGACTGCCCTCGATATACCCCGCCTGGAACTTGCCCAATTGCTCAGCCAGATAAAGCAGCGGCCGCAGTTTCTTGGCGGTTTCGGGATCGAGGCTCGGCACGTTGACCGCGTTTACGATCGCGCCCGTGGTGAGATAGTCCACCATCTGCTTGGCCACGTCCACCGCCACGGTCTCCTGCGCCTCAGCGGTCGACGCCGCCAGGTGCGGCGTGGTCACCACGTTGTCCAGCCCCAGAAACGGGTTCTCCTTCAGGGGTTCACTGGTGTAGACGTCGAGCGCCGCGCCCGCGATAACTCCGTTCTTGAGCGCCTCCGCCAAGTCCGCCTCATTCACAATGCCGCCGCGCGCGCAGTTCACGATCCGGCACGTATCCTTCATTTTCTTCAACTGCTCAGCGCGGATGAGGTTGTTCGTCTTTTCGCTCTTCGGCGCATGAATCGAGATAACGTCGCTGCGCTCGAGTAGTTCATCCAGGCTGACCAACTCAACGCCCAGCGCTTCGGCCTTCATCTTCGTAAGGATCGGGTCGTACGCCAACACTTTCATCTCGAACGCTTGGGCCCGCTTGGCCACGGCGCCGCCAATACGGCCCACGCC
>PUMX01000295.1 GCA_003552485.1 Candidatus Hydrogenedentota bacterium | reverse complement strand
GGGTAGATCGACAAGCCGTCGGGCATCCAGGTGTGTTTGCGCTCCAAGGGTTCCGGGTTATCGTCGCAAAGGCGCACCATCGGGGGGAACATGTCGTTGTGCTCGTTTGCGTACATCTTGAACACAAGCCCCATCTGCCTGAGATTATTGGCGCAGGAAGCCCGGCGCGCCGCCTCGCGCGCCCGGCTCAACGCGGGCAGCAGAATGGCGGCCAGTATCGCGATGATGGCGATCACCACCAGCAGTTCAATGAGCGTGAAACCCTGCTTTTGTCGAGTCATTTGCTTGCTTCTCCATTTCGTTAGCGGCAAAAGGGCCGCGGTTTCTACAACATCGAGCGCGACGGCGGTTTGGCCCGCGGGACGCGGGCGGTACAGGCGCCAACGCCGCGGTTTCTACAACATTGGGTGTGACGGAACCGTATCGGGCTCGCCCTTCATTTCTTCGAGTGTTTCACGGAAGCGGGCCGGATCGTAGAACTCAGGCGGCGGCGTATCGGTGTAGGACAGCGTTACGTCGACGCGTTCTCCAGACGATGGATCGCGGAAGAGCACGCGCACCGGCAGCCGGCTTCGGCGCAGCGCCCATATCCGCACTTGCAGCGCCTCACTTTCGCCGGCCATATCGAAGACGATGAGATCATGTGACGGCGCCGACGCCTGGGATTCCACAAGCTCGAGTTCGGCGGTCGAGCCTGGCAACACCTTAATCAACGTCTCCAACGAAAAAGCGTCGGCCATGCCAACCGCCTCGACGAAATCGCGCACCATATCGCGCGCACGCTTCACTCGCGGCGCCAGCGGCGCATCATCAAGGAGGACGGAGTCGATAGTGCGGCCTTGGCGGCCAAAGGACACTTCATGGCCTGCACGCATGCGCGTCAGGCCTCCCTGCGCCATCCACAACTCGACATGGACCGGATCGCCGCCGGCTCGTTCCTCGATATAAATGTCCGCTTGCAACCCGTGCACGGCGCCGAACTTCTCGACGACATCCGCCCAAGTGGGGCGCGGCCCGAGATTGACGGCCATGTTTCCCGCGGCGAACGCGGCCGCGGCAAGCATCAGCGCGGCGGCGATGCGTAACGGATGCCACGACCGGGCGCGCCACGGCAACCACGCGCCGCCAGCGCTTGCTTGCGCGCGCAGGGCTTCGAAATGCGGGCGGAGCCGCGCTTGCACCTCGGGCGGCGTTGCGCCGGTAAATGCGGACCGCACCATATCGTCTACCCCGGTTTCTTCCGATTGTTCGCGACGGGCCATCAGCTTGTTCCTTGCAATGGGCTCAACAGCTCACGGAGCCGTTGCCGCCCACGTTCCACGTGTTTCCGCGCCGTCGCGCCGGCGCAGCCCAGACATTGCGCGATTTCTTCATACGAATGATTCTGCACCAGGCGCATAGTCACCGCGGCCGCCTGATTGCGGCTCAGCTTCGCGATGGCGGCGAAGATTGCTTCCTCTTGTTCACTCAGGTTCAGGCTGTCAGCGGGCGATGGCGCCGTGCGCGGCGGGCTCGCAAACCGGCTGAGAAATTGCGAGGCCTTGCGCCGGCGGATTTTGCGCCGAAGCTGGTCGCAGGCCGCGTTGATGCACATCCGCAGCGCCAATGCTTGCGGATTGGGATGCGCGCACACGGCGTCCCATCGGCGCCAGATGCGCGTGAGCGCGTCTTGCAACGCCTCTTCGGCGTCGTCGGGATCACGGGTGATCCGCCAGACGGCATGCATCATGCGCTCTTCAATCGGCGCGATGATCCGCTCGTATTCTGCGTTAGCGTCTTCCCACACGGGTTTACCTGTCATGGCAAGGCTTGGAACCGGCTCCAGTACTCAGCATTTACCTAATTAGACGCATGAACCCGCGCAACTGTGTACATTCCGCCGCAATACTAAATCGATTCCCGAATATGCCGGCGCGTTGAGTGGGTTCAGTTATGGGCAAAGGCTATCCGCGGCGCCGGTCTTGACGGGCGCAGGGTGGGTGCATTGCTTTCACGAATCGGATGCGGATGCGGCGTGCTCGAGCGCTGCGGCCGGGTTGCTGTCCGCGGCGGAAGCCACTTTGATGCCCACGGCTTTGAAAAAGGTATAGCAGAAGACGCCATCCGCTTCGGCCGCGCGATAGAGGTCCGCTATCCCCTTGTCGAACTCGTCTTCATTCATGAGCCCGGCGGCGACGGCTTGGTCTCTCACCCCTTCGATCATCGCGGCAAATGTCTTTCGCGTGAAGCCATCAACCATTTGGGGTCTGCTGGAATCCGCGTAAACCATCCTCGGCGAAACGCGCGTCTCGTGAAAACCGGCGTGGCGGAGCAAGGGGTAAAGCGTTCGCCCTAGCAAGGCGTTTCCGCCGGCCCGCCTTTGTAGTTCGACCAGACACTGAATCGCCCTTCTGGCGTATGCGCTGTCGGGATGGAAATACGCAGAGCCGTGGTCGCCTTCAATCACCGTTATCGAGCCGCCAACCTTGAGCACGCGGCGCAAGGCCAGCAACGCTTCCATGGGATCCGGCAGATGCTCGAGCACAAAGCAAACGAAGACATGATCGAATGACCCGGCCGCAAACGGCAAATGGAAGATATCCGCTTGTTGAAACACGACGTTCTTCAGGCCCGCCGTCTGTACGGCGTCCGCCGCCTCGGCGACTGATGCATGGGACACATCGACTGAGGTGATGAACGCCTCTGGACTGTTCCGCGCCAGTGTCACGGTCTGCGCGCCGACCCCACAACCCGCTTCCAGCACCGTGTGGCCCGCGGGG
>PUMX01000062.1 GCA_003552485.1 Candidatus Hydrogenedentota bacterium | reverse complement strand
GGCGCCACGGACTATTGTCCGCTGGAGAGCGTTCCGGATTCGTTTGTGGACCGGATCTTCGCGAGCGTTGGCGCCGCACGATGAATTCGTTATGATTGGTTACTAAAAGAAAACCTCCTCGCCAGCCCGTATAGGGCTACGCTAAGAGGTGATTAATGAGACAACGGATTATGACCCACCTATGAGTTGGAGTAACGTGCAGGAATCTCTGGCCCGGGCATTGGTTCGCGCGGTGGAAGAAACACGCAATCCCGGCGCTGTGGCCTACGTAGGCAACCTCGAACGGACGCTTTTTCGCCAAGCCATAGGCATGCGGCAACTTGAACCAGCCGCGCATCCGGCGGAACCCGACACCCTCTACGATCTGGCGTCGCTCACCAAGACAGTAGCCACCACAACGGCGATCCTATTGCTGTATGAAGACGGTGAACTGGATCTCGACGCGCCTGTCACGGAGTTCCTGCCGATTGAAGCATACTCGAACATCACCCTACGTCATTTGCTCACGCATAGCGCGGGACTTGTAGCGGGCGGCGCGTATTTCCGCGAAGTCAGCTCGACGAGCGAGATGATCGAACGGTTCGCCAAGCGGGACCTCGATTGGCCGCCGGGAGCGCGGCGCCGCTATTCCGATGTGGGCTTCATTCTACTCGGACAAATCGTGGAGCTGGCCGCGAAGGATAGTCTCGACGCTTTCTGCCGGGAGCGGATCTTTGAACCGCTCCACATGGAAGACACCGCGTTCAATCCGCCGAAGCAGTTGGCCGCCCGCGCCGCCGCCACCGAACGCTGCGGCTGGCGCGGCCGCGTAATGGTAGGCCAAGTGCATGACGAGAACGCCTATGCCGTAGGCGGCGTGTCCGGTCATGCCGGCCTCTTTTCGACGGCGGACGATCTGGCCCGCTACTGCCGCGGGTTGCTGGAAGGCGCGCTGCTGCGCGAATCGACCATCGAGGAGATGATCCGGCCGGGCCAAGTCCCCACGTATCCGTGGCAGGGGCTTGGCTGGCAGGTGGCGCCCTGGGAGAGTGGAGCACAAGGCTACCTGCCGTCGCGCCGCGCTTTCGGCCACTCAGGCTGGACGGGCGTCAGTCTTTGGATAGATCCTGATCCAGGTGTGTTCTCGATCCTGCTGGGCAACACGTGTCATCCCTCGCGCAGTGACCGGCAAAACCGGGCGTTCCGCGGCATATTCCACGCGGCCGCGGCTAAGTGCCTATATCCAGTTCGCTCCGCCGCGCACACCGGTCTCGATCGGCTGCTTCTCGATGAGTTTGCTCCGTTGAAAGACCGGCGCTTCGCCCTGCTCACCAATCACGCCTCTGTTGACGCATGGGGCCGGCACATTATCAAGCTGCTTGACCTAGATTCGAGTTTGCAGTTGAAGCGGCTGTACAGCCCCGAGCACGGCATCCGCGGCCAGGCGGAAGCGGGCGAGGATGTCGCATCCGAAAGTGGTCCGATTCCCGTGACGAGTCTGTATGGGGACCGCAAACGTCCCACGGACGAGGAATTGGACGAGATCGACGTGCTGGTGGTTGATCTGCAAGACGTGGGCTCGCGGTACTATACCTATATGGCCACCATGAAAGAATGCATGGCCGCCTGCGCGGACAAAGGCATTCCTTTGCTTGTGCTCGACCGGCCCAACCCCATCGGCGGCGCGGTGCTCGAGGGCCCTATCGCGACCAATACCGACACGCCGGTAAGCTGCGCGGCTATTCCCGTGCGTCACGCCATGACCATGGGCGAACTTGCGCTGTATTTTGCGGCCCACGAGTTCGAACGGCCGCGTCCGTCGGTACAGGTGTATCCGTTGGACAACTGGCGCCGGGATCTGTACTTCAACGATCTCTCGCTGCCATGGGCGCCGCCATCGCCGAATATCCCCTCAGCCGAGACCGCCCTGCTGTATGTGGGCACATGCCTGTTCGAAGGGACAAACCTCAATGAAGGACGCGGAACAGATACGCCTTTTCACGTGTTGGGCGCGCCGTGGTTGGATGCGGTTGCGGTGCTGCGACAGATCGCGCCCGAGGAGAGCCAAGGGGCTGTGCTCGAGCCGATAACGTACACGCCCGTCAGCATGCCTGGACGCGCGAGCAACCCCAGGTATCAAGACGAAGTATGCCGCGGCGTCCGAATCCGCATTAGGGACCGGATGGCCTTAAGGCCGTTCACGTTGGCATTGGCGCTTATACAGGCCATCCGCAACCGGCACGCGGATCAGTTCGAATGGACGGGAATGTTTGATTTGCTGGCCGGTGGACCAGCGTTGCGCGACGAACTCGAAGCCGGCGATGCCGCGCTCACGATCGTGAATCGCTGGGCCGTCGCGCACGAGGAATTCCGTCAACGCATACCCTCGCGTTACGAATAGGGGCGGCCAAACAGCCTCTCGGTGTTGCTGCGCCAAAAATTCCGCCGATGATAAGCGAATAGACTCTTCCCTTGGCGCGTATCGGCCGCGTTTCCGGGTATTGATACAGACCGTATTCAATTGCTATAGTACGGTTTACGCTGTCCCCGGACGGCGAATTCACGATAGGAGGAATAAAGAGACACGTCCATGAATGAAGAGACCATGAATGTAACCCAGGAAGAGGCGGAACAGCCGGATGCGGCCCCGGAATCACCGCCGGGCGGCGTCGCGCCGCAAACCGATCAGGCCGTTACACAAGACAGTTCGACACAGCCCGCGCGGGTTCCCGATGTCGACACCGAGGATATCGATAGTCTTTCGCAGGAAGACCTCGAAGC
>PUMX01000442.1 GCA_003552485.1 Candidatus Hydrogenedentota bacterium | reverse complement strand
TCATCAGAAACCCGAACTGCCGGAGTGGCCGGAGAACGAAATCCTTGCCTATGAGAAGGAGTATCTCGGGCTCTACGTGAGCAGCCATCCCCTCGCCCGTTATGAGGAAACCCTGAAGCACTTCACCTCGTTTAGCCTGATGGACTTGCCCGAAATGCGCGAGGGACAGGAAGTGGTCATTGGCGGGCTTATAGCAAACGTGAAGCGGCATACCACGGCCCGGGGCAAGCGCATGGCTTTCCTCACCATCGAGACGCTGGAGGGGCCGTGTGAAGTCACCGTCTTTAACGACGTCTTCGAGGAACGGGTCTCTTTGCTCGTTCCCGACCAGATCGTCATGATCTCGGGCCGGATCAATTGGCGCAACAACGAGCCCGGCATGATCGCGTCCGATGTGATGCCCATCGAAGAGGCGGAAACCCGCCTCACGCAAGCCGTCCACATCCGGCTGCAAACGGTGGGGCTTCAGGACGAACTGCTGAATGAGCTTGCCGAGGTTCTTGGGAACGAACCGGGGCCATGCGACGTGTATCTTCATTGCCACAGCCCCGAACACGGGGAAGTCACGGTGCATGCGACGGAGGCGTGCCGGGTTCACCCCGGCAAGAAACTCAGGGAGAAGGTGGAAGCCTTGCTCGGCCCGGACACCATGTGGTTTTCCGGCGGCAACGGACTTCCAAGGCATGGCAATTAAACCCCGCTGCTTCATTTGCAAGTGTGAGGCCGCGGGTGTAAGACTAGGAATCTTCTCTGGACGTAAACAAGGGCGCAGCACGGCGTGTGAATCGAAAAAGACGGGCACGTTAGCGGTCACCGGCGGTAGGCCGGGAGATGAAGCGCGCGTAGCGCGCGATACCCCGGCTTACTTGGGCGCGCCATTGGGGTTTTGCAATGACACAAGAGGCCACGATTCATAGCGGCCCTTATGACGGCGGCAACTACGAACACCATTGGACCGGCGCTTACCTCGACGTCCACCTAATTTCCGACGTGGGTAAGAGGCGAGCGGCGAATGAGGACATGTGCGCGGCGGCGATCCCAGCACCCGGTTCCGAAGCCTTGGGAATGCTTTTCGTGGTGGCGGACGGCATGGGCGGGGCGAGGGGCGGAGCCTACGCAAGCCGGCTGGCTGTGGGAACCATCTGTAGTTCCTTGTTCAATGCGCCCCACGGGGCTCTTAACGGTAGCGGCGCGCCCGAACGTCTGCGCCTTGCCCTTGTGGAGGCCAATAGGCGCATTCTAAGCGAGGGGTTGGGGAACCCTGACCTTAAAGGAATGGGCACAACGGCCTCCGCCGCCATAGTGCTCGGCGATCAGGCTTTCATTGCCCATGTGGGCGACAGCCGGGTTTATGCAGCCTGGAATAATGGCGCGCTTCAGCAAGTGACGGAAGACCACAGCTATGTCGCCGACCAAGTGCGGCAAGGCGTGATGGACAAAGAAGAAGCGCGCACCCATGCCATGCGTAACTTGATCACTCGAGCCCTCGGCGCGCGAGAAGGAGTGGAGGTGGATCTATACGTGGTGCAGCTTGCCGAAGGCGACACCTTGTTGCTCTGCTCCGATGGACTCTCCAACGTGCTGAAAGACGGGGAGATTGAGGCGGCCCTTGTGCAAGAGACCTCCACGGAACGGGCGGCTCGGAGTCTGGTGCGGCAGGCGCTGGAAAGAGGCGCCCCCGACAATGTGACCGCCGTGGTCCTTCAGGTGACCGCTACTCCGCCCGAGACTTCCACACAGGTCACGAACGCCGTCGAGGCGCTTCCCGGGAAAAAGACCCTGTTTGGAAGGCTGAAGCGTATCCTGGCTCCGTAGTGTTTCCTGTTTTCAGGTAATCACGAGTCCCGCTCGATGATATAGCGCGCGAGGGCGCGGAATGGCTCGGCTTCAGCGCCAAACGGTTCAAGGGCGTGCAGCGCTTCGTCGGTCGAGGCCTCGGCCAGGCGGCGGGCTTCATCGAGACCCACCACCCCCGGATAGGTGGATTTCTTGTGCGCGACATCGCTGCCGACGGGCTTGCCCAATGCTTCTTCCGTTCCGGTTACGTTCAAGATATCGTCGGCGATCTGAAACGCCAGGCCAACGTGCTCCCCGTAGCGCGTTAGGGCCTCAAGCGCTTCGGTATCTGTTCCCGCCAGCATGGCCCCCGCCCGTACGCTCACGCGGATAAGCGCTCCCGTCTTGTAGGCGTGGAGACGGCGTAACTCATCCAAGGTAAGCTGTTTATCCTCGCTCAAAAGGTCAATCACTTGTCCACCGGCCATCCCTTCCACCCCGGCGGCGCGGGCGATCTCGCTCACCACCGCCGCGTTGCCGGCGCGTGAAACCACGTCGAACGCCATAGCCAATAGGGTGTCCCCCGTGAGAATGGCCAGTGCTTCGCCGTGGACGATGTGGGATGTAGGCCGGCCCCGCCGAAGGTCGTCGTCATCCATTGAGGGCAGGTCATCATGGATAAGCGAATACGTATGAATCATTTCTATGGCGCATGCCGCCGGGAGCGCTGCGGCATCGTCTCCGCTGACAATTTCGGCGGCTCCCAAGACCAAACCGGGCCGGAGGCGCTTGCCGCCCGCGAAAAGGCTATAGCGCATCGCGTCCGCCAACTGGGGGGGCGCTCCGTTCCATGAGTTGAAGTAGTCCTCAAGAGCTTCTTCCGTGCGAGCCGCCTTCTCGTTCAAATACGCGGAAACGTCCATCAAAACAATAATCCCCCATCTTCATCGTATTCGTCTTCGTCTGCTTCGGGCGACTCAGGCTCCCACT
>PUMX01000495.1 GCA_003552485.1 Candidatus Hydrogenedentota bacterium | reverse complement strand
GGGCGAGGGCGAGCCGTTGCCCGAGGAAGACGCGTACATCCCCGTGATCCGGGATACCGAGCTGTTGGATCTCGCCGAATCGCTGCTGGAAGAAGTCCGCGGCGCCACCCTGCCGGCGCTTGAGCCGTTGCAGCGCCATGGTCCGCGAGTGGACGTAGGAGTTGTAGAACTCCTGCTCTTCAAAGCTTCGCGGCTGAACAATGGGCTCGGGCTTCATCAGCAGCGCAGCCACGAGGTAGAGGCCGACGATGGGCCAAACGCCGCTAAACAAGAACAGAAGAACGGTGAAGAAGCGGGTCCAGAACACGGAAAAGCCCGCATGCCGGGCCAGGCCCTTGCATACACCGAAGATCATGCCGTCGCGAGCGCGGTAAAGCCGATGATACGGGGGTTCGGGAGGCATAGCGTTAACTCCTTTCCTTCTGTTTTTCGCGATCGAGCAGGATGGTCTCGAGCGCTTCGACCCGCTCTTCCATCCGCGCTAGGCCGGCGTGCAGTTCTTGGATCATGGCGGTCTCGTCGGGCTGCTGGTTGCGCGCGCCGCCCCGCAGAATGCGGAGGCCGAGCAGCACCAGCCCGCCGATGAGCGCCACGAGAGCGATGAGGTAAAAGCCGAGGATGCCAGCCAACGGTACTATGTTCGTGAATGGTTCCATTTCTTACTCCTTGCCCGTGGTTCGGTATTCCTTCGAGGCGCTGGTCCGCTCTGAGCGGTCCAAAAGGATCGTTTCGAGCGCCTCAACGCGTTCTTCCATGCGCAGCAGGTTGTGATGGATCTCCTGAATCATCCGGGTCTCCTCTTCCCGGAACTTGGCGTCGCGTTGCTGGATGGCTTTCGACAGCAGGCTGTACGCCAGCGCCAGAAGGATCACCAAGAAGATGAACATGTAAGTTGACATGACTTACCTCGCTGTCCTTGCTCATTCCGCGCGCGCCGCGCTACTCGGGATACCTCCGTTCCGCAAATGCGCCGCGCCGCTCGGCCCGCGCCCAGTACGCCTCAATATTGCGCATTCGCCGGGCGTACGACGGCTCCCATTGCAGCTCCGAGTCTTGCTCATTCATTTCGACAGGCTTGGGCCGGCGGATCAACCACCATATGATTAGCCCCGCCGCTGCGAGGGCCAGGGCTAGGACGATTAATCCCATCAACAAGCCAATCACCGCGCTGGCCACCACGCCCAGCGCCGCCGCGATGGCTTGCACGGTCAGCACAAGTCCGAAGCGGACGATAGGGCCTATGACGGGGAGCAACGCAAGCACCCCTATGAGGGCCAAGAGGCCGAGAATCTTCCATCGTCGTGGAGTCATGGTCCGCTTCCTTTACTTCTGTTGACGCGCTTCATTTTGCGCGACAGCTTTGCAGTTCAAACTACCCCGTGACCGGGAACGCGCGGCTCGTCCGTGGCGGCTCTTGCCGGGCGCATCGGTGTTGGCTCAAGTTCCAACAAGAGCGCTTCAAGATTTTCGAGGCGTTCGCGCAATTGCGTGACTTCCGCTCGAAGCTCTGTGGCCTCCTTGCGCTCCTTGACAAAGGAGTAGATCGTGCCCGAGATCCCAATGATGAGGCCACTCAAAGCGAATACGATCATGAACTCTAAGGTTTTCATGCGCCATTCTCCTCAAGTCCGCCGCGCGTCTTTGCGTCTGTATTGCCTGGCCGCGGTTCATTCTCCAGTTCACGCCAAGGCCGCGAACGCTCGTGTTCGATGAGCAACGATTCCAGGCGTTCAATGCGCGCGAGCAATTCCTGAACCTCGGCGCGTAGCGTTTCTTTTTCCTTACGTATGCCGCCGGAAGAGTTGCTCATAGCCACTATGGACATGGCAAGGCCGAGCGCTGCGAAGATAAACACTGGATTAGACCCCATAACGTGCGCCTCCTCAGTGCTCGGTTATTGGGAACGGCGGCAATGGATCAAAGCAGGCGACCAGCGCGAACGTCGCCAGGGGGCCTAGGAGTAACGACAGCAGGAACCAGTTCAGCCCGCTGCGATTCTTGCCCTGGGCGAGCCCGGCGTTGATCAATGCTAGCGTGCCCCAACCTACGAAGTATCCTTCTGCTTCCATGGCTCGGTATCCCTTTCTGCCGTTGACGTATTCGAATGAGACCTGCTACAACCCGCTCGGCGTCGCGTTGATACGACTCGGTCTCCCTATGCTTCGCTGGTGCTCTTCCCAACGGCCAGACCAGATATCGCCGCCAAGCACGCGAGCGCTGCGAGCGCCGGTAGATCGCTGCCAAGGAACCCCAGAAATCCCAAGAAGCCAAGGAAGCCAAGATAACTTTTCTTCTTGGGATCCACAGGAGCTTTCACCCTCGATTTTTCGAAGGGAACCAGCACAAGAAGCGCTCCCAGGGACAGCACAGAAAGACTAGCTAGCGCCGTGAGATGCTGGTGCTGTTCTGTGGCGCCGAACGCCAGGAAACCGAGAAACCCTAGGAACCCCAAGGCTCCGAGGAATCGGCTATTGTTGGCTTTATCCATCATTGATATCCTCTAAGTAGCGTCCGGGCCACACCGCGTTAGACGCGCTCCGTATCGCGCGGACGCCGCGCCGCCGGAAGTGGCGGCGCGGTTTAGGATTATTGGGACTGCCCGCCGGAGTGCTGCTGGCCGCCGCCGCGCGAGGCCTTGAGTTCGGCCAACTCGCGGTCGATCTCCTCGTCGCCCTGCAACCGGGAAAACTCTTCATCGAGGCTCGGTTTGCGGCCCATGTTCACGAGGTCCGCGTCCGCCTCCATGCGCTCCTCACCGACCTGCAGCGT
>PUMX01000301.1 GCA_003552485.1 Candidatus Hydrogenedentota bacterium | reverse complement strand
CACCTGCCCTTCTCAACAGGTGAATCTGATCCGAGACGGCCTCCATCGCTTCCTCAGCCGTCATGCGAGGTTCGAGATCACGCATTGCCTCGACGCCATCCCAGCCGCCCCGAACCACATCGGAATCAAAGCTGACATCACTCCCCCGGAAAGCGTCGACATAGTGCCGGCGCACCAGTTGAATTGCTGTCGAGTTGATTGTGCGCTGCGCCTCTGGTCCCCACGCCACGCTTTCCCATGTAAAGAACGAACCCAGAATGGCGGTAATCGCCACGGTCTTCCACCAAGTCTTTTTCATCCCGTACCTCATGTAGTTCTGGTTAGCGGATCCGTTTCCCACTCCACCACGCCGTTAGGTTTCGAATGTGATCCCAATCTTCGATCAACGCTATCTGCGAAACTACTAACCGTGACGCCCCTCACCCACCAGACAGCCCGTTTGAATTCACATCCAAAAGGGTGCGGCGAGTAGTCCCTTGCCTGCGTCAAGGTAGCGCATTGCCTCGCGTAGCGCCATTATACCGATTTGCCCGCCTCCACTCCACCAAGAAACTAAACACGCCGCGCGCGCTGGTGACTCGTTGGCGGAGCGGTGGTTCCCATGAACTAATTGCGCTTCTGCCGCCCTCGTTTGACGCGCCATCGCGCCCACTAAGCGATCCCTATCTCTCGCAGGCGCATCTCCCTCACGCATTGTGTACGCCCCCGCGCGGCAACATCAACAAAAGGCCTCTTCCCCTTCTGGGAGCCGAAGGCGTCGAGGCCTCTTCCCCACTCATAGGCTACAAATCGGGTCTATCCATCAAGAAGAGCTTACATGCGCTATCATCGCTGGCGATTCGAGCAATCAACCGAGGAGAGCGCTCGCGCCCCAGCGCCTTGCTGCCTCGGATTGTCCCTTGAAGGCGGCGTCCGCACTCTTTTGATGTTCCGAAGGAATGCGGCTTACCCCGCGCTCACGAGCCCTTTGCGCACCTTTGTGAGAAGAATGGCCTCCTTCTTGACAAGAGTTCATCGCGGACCAAGCCGTTCTTCGCGCCAACGCTCCAACTCTTCCGGCGTCATTGCGTCACGCTGATGCTGCGCCTCGCGCGCTTCAAACTCAGCTTGCCGGGCCGGGTCTGTGAAGAAAGCCAGCGCGCCAAGCACACATGCGACCACAGAAAGACCGATCCCAATCATCGAACGGTTGCGAGCGATTTGTTCAGTGCTCGTGAGTATACCGGCCACGCCCCACGCAATGGCGACCGCAGGAACGATCATAAGAACAAGCGGCGTGCGAAGGCTCCAGCCTCCGCCCATGCTCATTGTCCTCATGCCCGGGAAAACCAACACGATAATCATCAGCAACACCGCCAACCCTGCCGCGCCCAGACTGATAACCCAAGGCGAAGGTGGCTTGCGCACGCTTGCCGTGAGTACTCGGTCCTCTTCTTCTTCTTCAAGCTCCTCGCCTTCGAGCTCCTCAACGACTCCCCCACCCGCGACCTCACGCCCTTTCTTGTGACCGCTCCTGCGCTCTTCCCGCTTTTGATAACACTTCTCACAGAGCGTACGTCCATGAGAAGTAGTGTGAATGTGCTCGGGACAAATCATCTTTGCACATTCGGCACACTCCAGCCCGCATTCCTCACACAACAGCTTACCGCAGGTAACACACGACGTTACCGACCCGCGTAACGAGCAAATCTCGCATTCCATGCACCACACCTCCCGTTGCTCACGGACCGCGCTCAAAAGGACCGCTGATTACATTTCCCCGCCTGCTGGGGTCACGCCCCTCTACCAAGGCATAGGCCGATCCAAACGCTTCCTCAGTTGAACGGCAAGAAATTGATGATTTCCCGATACTGGGGATCATCCGGATAGTACCAGTATCGCGGCTCAAACTGCACGCCCGGCAACCGATTCCCGCACCAAGGCGGCACACCATGCAGCGTCGAGTTATCCCAGACGTTCAGGCGAAGGAACTCGACAAAATCGGTGGTATATGGCAGATCCTCGCCGGTAAAGAACATCCAGGGTTGCGCCTGGTCGCGTGTTTGTTCATAGCGGACGAAGTCGACGTGTCCATCCAGATACAATACGTTCCCGCCCAACGGAAAATGATTCATACTCAAGTTACCAAGATCCACAGGCGAGTCGAAAAGCACTGGAATCTCGGAGTCGGCAACGGCAGTCGCCGCGGGGTTGTTAATGTCTTGGATGAACATCCGGCCCACATTGATGGAATTGCGGAAGAACGTGTTCCCGCCCGCCGTTCCGTAGGTATATCTGACAGTCCCAGTAGGCCACGCATGCTCGGGAACGAGCAGGTGCTCATCCATGAAGTTAATTTCGCCGATGTACATGCGGCGCGCCAGCTCAGTCCAGAGGTACAACGCTTGATCTTCTGTGCGGACCGCATAAGGCATGTACATATACATCTGGCTGGTTACACACTCCGGATCAACCGTCGGGCTGTTGCCCACCAGCCGTCGAAAGGCTTGGCGCGCCGGATGGTCAGATCGCAATGGCGCCAGATTATCCCAAATGCGCGGATCGATGCGCTCCGGCTTCCACGTTTGATCCCGGTACCAGTCGTCTGTGGTCACCGTTTGGCCTCCTTCGCCGGACGGACAAACCATAACCCGCATATCAGTCATGTAATCTGGGTACAGCCTTTGCACGTCAAAGCTGTAGTTGTTGCGCTGAAGCCGCCGTGGATACTCGCCATGGACGAAGTAATCCATGTCGAAGTCCCAGATATCGAGTTGCCCGAAGACGTCGT
>PUMX01000037.1 GCA_003552485.1 Candidatus Hydrogenedentota bacterium | reverse complement strand
CTGTTCCAGCAGGTCGACCTTCATCTCCCGCGCGCGCTGGGCAAGGAGCGCGTCCTCCCGGCGAAGCCAGCGCAGGCCGCGGCCGGTCTGCACCTGGATCCGGCCGCGTTCCTCCCAACCCCGGCGGATGCGCCGCTCCCGTTCCACGGACCATTCGGGAGCAATATCGGCAATGGCGTCTTTGCGGAATGTCCGCACCGATCGGCGTTCCCAAGGCGCGTCTAATTCGAGGCGTATTATGTTATCGTCTTGATATTGAATAAACCCGTGGTAGACGCGGCCATCCCGGAGTTCTACAATGTAGGTCTCCTCATCATCCGCCGCGGCGGCGCACGCGGACCCCAGTAACGCAACAGCCAAGAATGCACGTATCATGGTCGATAGTATAGACTTAACGGGCCGGACTGGGCAAAAGATGGCGGACGTTCCGAATCGCCGGGTAATCCGCGCCTTTCGAACACGGACCGGGACGGCTTCGTGGCGCTGTAAGAAGGCGGCGCTGCCGATTGGCTTATCAAGGTGAGTGCGTTACCGGCCGCTTCAACGCGAAATGAGGAATCTTTGGCAGGGCAATACTTCGTTATTCGGCGATCAAAGGGCTTTGTGATCAAGGCGTATTGAACGAGGAACATGAATTGAGCAGCGAGTTGGCGGCGGTGTTGGTGTTTGTGGTCTTGGCGTGTCTCGTGGGCGGCATTGCGTTGTGGGGATTGGCCTATCGGTACAAGACGCGCGCTGCAGCAGGGTTGACGTCCAAACGTGTCACGGTCGTTTGTGAACACTGCGACAATACACTCGACGTTGCGGTCACGGCGCTTACGCCCCTAAGAGGGAGCGACGTCGCCTTGGCGGTGCGAGCCGCGCCTCATGTACGGGGGCTCCCGCTATTCGAGTACATTTGTCCTCATTGTGGGGCGGCGCATTGCTTTGCCCGTTACGGACGCCGTATTGAGTGGGTTGGCGTGAATCTGTGGGACGCTCAAATGAAGAGCGCTCATTGTCACGAGTGCCACGGGCCGCTGGCGCGGCCGCAGTGGAAACCGGGGACCTATGACGGCCGCTTAACCGAGGCGCCCGAACTGCCGGACAGGCTGGGGTTGGTCTGCAAGCATTGTAAGGCCATATGCTGCCTGTCTTGTTGTCGTCAGGTTACACGGCGGCGGTTTCCGGAGGGCGAGTACTTGTGCCCGCGGTGCGCACGGCCCCCCATGAACCAAGTCTTTCATCCCTGAGATAGCCCTTGATGCGCAGGTCCCTGCAACCAAATGCGCCAAACGGGGATCAAGACAATGAACTGTATGCAATTCTTCGCGTTATCGAATAGACACAAACGCCGCCTGGAGCGCGGCGCCGCTGCGGTTCCCGCGCGCTATCCCCGGGCGGTTCACACCTATTGCATGAGCTACGCCGCACACGCCCTCAATCCTTTGGAGTAGATGATATGCGAATACACTGGATAATTGTCCTCGCCTTGATCATGGCGGGATGCGCCACCGGTCCCGACACGCCGGATGCGCAAATGGATAATGATGAAGAGACGGTTACGCGCCGGCCCCAGCAACGCCGAATCAGCCTGGCGTTTGAGACCGGCATCTTGGGCAATATCGTGCGCAGCATCGGCGAGGAGAGCGGTGGCGGCGTGGTGTTGATGCATGGACTCGAGGACACAGTCGTCGAGAATATCCAAATCAACAACGCGCAAATGCGCGAGGCCCTGTCCCGGTTGGCGGAGAAGTCGGAAACCATTGTGCATGAAACGCCCCACTATTACTTCATACTCGCCCCAGGGTTCGAAGTGCTCAATAACGTGTCGCTGCGCGGCGAGCTCGATCCGATCTATAACGACGTCACTGCGGAGTTCGTCTTTGGCTATGATACGCCCTTGTTCATGACCTTCGCGTGGATCAGTCACGCCCTGGATATGACGATCGTAGGCGACAACGAAGTCGCCGAGGCGCGGTCCGGCGAGCTGGCCCTGGGCCAGGCGCCCTTGGCCACCGGCCTCGAAGCCCTGCTGAAGTCGTCGCGATCCGTGAATTTCCATGTGGACAGCACGGAAGAATATATCTTCATCTATTCGGGCAACCAAGGGCATCGGCAAGATATGCTGCTGAATGACGGTGATCTCACCGCCGCTCAACAAGAAGTGCTGGACCGCCGCGTCGACGTCTTTCTTCCCGAACCGCCTGACACGCCCGACGGAATCAAGGTGTCGCCCGGCGCGCAACCCTTGGGCGAAGTCCTCGATACGCTGTCTCGCCAGCTTGGCGTATTGGTGGTCGCCGAACCAGGGCTGGACGCCATCCCCGTGAATCCAGCGGTGTTTCGAAATGTGCGGGTGAGCACGGCGCTGGACCTCTTGATCCGGCAATGGCTTATGCCGATCTATGGCTACGAGATCACGCATGACCGCATTGTAATTCGCCAACGGCGTTCCGGCGAGATGTAAGCGCCCTTCCCCACGCCTTCGTAGCCAACCACAAGAGCCCGCCTTTGAATCTACCCCTGAGCCCAAAACCACAATATGTGGATTAGCGGTCTGTTTGCAGACATGTGGTAGCTGGGGACAAATGCTCCCCAAAAGGGCACGCTTTCGCTCAATTTGTGTGGATGGTTGTTTGGCGCCCCAATATATCGATTTTGGCGGCTGACTACACCTTGAATTTCTTTTTGGAAAACTCTTGACATGGCCCATATGTTGTGGTATGGTTGGCGCCGGTGTTTGAAACCGGCACGGGAGCCAGGCCACGAGCATTCGTCTCCAAGGATG
>PUMX01000210.1 GCA_003552485.1 Candidatus Hydrogenedentota bacterium | reverse complement strand
TTGTATCTAAATCTTCCTCTGGCTCCTGCCATTCAGTAGCGAAATCTCCGAGTGTGATTTCGGCCTGTGGAGTGCCGAATTGGTTTTCATAATCAGTAGGTTCCGGCGTCGTGTCATCGTCGGGAAAATTGTAGGATGCGCGGGTTGCATTCGGATGATCCACCCAATCCGGCGCCCCGCCAGGATATATCGGCCCCGCCATTGTGCTATGGACTGCGAGAAGGAACATACTTGAAACGGCTAAAAGGAACTGCCGCGCTGTAATTATTTTTTTCATTTTTTATCTTCCTTTTTTTGCTTGTCACAGGAGATATGTCACCCATCTTACGGATCCGGCAGCAGCACCTGCAGGCGATAAAACGCGTCACCGTGCTCTGGGGGGGCCGGATCGGTATATTCCATGGTGCCTCCAGTGCCATCGAAAACGGCAACCTTATCAGTAAAGCCCTTCTTGAGATTACTGCTCCGCCACAGGACATAGGAGCGTCTGGAGGACGACTCCCAACTTAACTTTCCGTCAGGTTCGGCTATATCCAAAGTCAAACGGTCTCCCGTTTCGTTCGGCGTGGTGTCGGCAACATATTCCTCGGCATTGGTCGCGCCGTCGCCGTTCCAATCGACAACGGGCAGTTGATCCACAAACTCGCCGTCAAACTGCCGGATCCAGTCGGCGTAGCCCGGCCCGGCGCCCGCGAGTCGAACATCGCGGATTCGCAATGTATGTTTCTCCACGCCGGCGCTCTTTTCCGCGCCGATCCAAACTCGGCCGACTTGTTCTATCAGCCGACGGAAGTCATCCGGTGCCGGTGTCCCCGGCCATGGTTTGAAATGCTCCATGTCCAGCGGGATCTCCACTGTCTGCCAGCCTTCGGAAACCTCAACCTTCGCCGCGTAAGAGAGCAGCTCCGTCTCATGCCATAGTTCCACCTCTAGCTCAGTCGGATGGCTCGAGTAAAATTCCAAACGGACGGTCATAACTCCGACATCGAAATAATCGCCGTAAAACCAGCCGTCCGAAGCGTCTGCGTCAGCAGTGACGCTAAACAGCTCATTGCCTCCGTCTTCCTCATAACTCCATTCTAAATAACCATCCGAAACAGTGAGTCGTTCATCGGCATAGGTTCCTGTCGCCTGATTTAAGAGCCGCCATCCCCGGCTTTGTCCGTCTTCCCACGATTCAGACTGGTTGACCGTGGCGGCACCCAGCGGGTGCCATGCGAACACACCGACGGAACAAACGAGTATGCTGCACCCTATGCGTTGAAACCAAGCCATTAGTTTTCTTTTCCGTCATTGTTTTAATTCGGCCCGGTGCTATTCAGGATCGCCTGTCACGTACCAGTTGCTCTGCAAAATATTGTAGTCAGGCATACCGGTTTTGCCATTTCCAGTGATATCCGCAGCTTCATTCTCCGTGTACCAATGGTAGCGAAGCATTCCGAAATCCAGCATGTCAACCTGGTTGTCGCCGTTCAAATCGCCGCCGCGCAGTTCAGCGTCTTCGGTAAACGCGGCTTCCGCTTGCCCCTCTTCATCCGGCTCGCAGGCGATTCGCCTCCGCAGCGTCCATTTTGTTTTAGCGCTCAGGAATGCCATGTCCTCGGAAGCTTCAAATAAGGTTGTTTCGCCGATACCGTCAGAGAAAGTCAGTGTCTCGGTCCAAGAATTCAGAATCGCGCCCCCGGCATCCGCAGCCACGAAATAAACGTCTCTTTCAAACGCTTCCTCAACCGCTCCCTGAAGTTCGACTTTCACCTGAATTTCCACCGTCCAGGAAGTCTGAACCATCCAACCGGCGGAGAACATTAAAAACAAGGCCATGCCTTTTCGCATTAGTCCGGGGCTGATTGGCATATTCAGTATTCCTTATATACAATTCTGATGAAAAAAAATGCTGAGAAAATAATATTCACCGGGAGATGTGTCCCGGTGAATATTCATTACTCCAGGCGTTATTCAGGATCGCCAATAGTGTACCAGTTGCTCTTCAATATAGTAAAGTCCTCCATATTGGTTATACCGCTTCCAGTAATATCGGCTGCTCCATTCTCCGTGTACCAGTAGTAGCGAAGGATGGCGAAGTCATCCATGTTCACACTGTTTTCTCCGTTCAGGTCGCCGCCGAGCAGTTCAGCGCCTTCGGCTTCGGTAAACGCGACCTCTGCATGGCCGTGCTGGTTCAAGCTCTGGCTGACCCGACGCCGCAGTGTCCATGCCGTTTTGGCACTGAGTCGCTCCATATCCTCGGGCACCTCAGTCAGAATCACTTCACCCACGCCATTAACGAAAGTCAGTGTCTCGGTCCATGTCTTTTGGACCGTTTCCATGGTACCCGTGGCTTTAAACACCACCTCACGATCAAACTCATCCTCCACGGCACCCTGCAGTTCCACAGTCACATCCGCTTGATTCGGCACTTCCAGCGTCTCTTGAAGCGTCACGCTTTCATTGCCGGAGCGGTCCGTGGCTGTCACCTCCGCCTCGTAGATACCGGCTGGATCATCGAGTTCGATCTCGGCCTGGAAGGAATAGCGATACCAGCCCTCTTCCAATCCTTCCGCGTCATCGGCCACGTCATAGAGTTCGGTTTCCAGAACTTCGCCGGTGTCCTGCAATTCCACACTCAGCACCACATCTTCGTCCTCGACCCCGGCCAGTTCGTCGTACACGTCCACCATGAGGACCACATCTCCGAGGCGAGTCTCCTCGTTTTCGCCGAAGACATCCACGTATTCGCCGTCCTGTTCCTGGACCGCTCTGAAATTGTCGA
>PUMX01000422.1 GCA_003552485.1 Candidatus Hydrogenedentota bacterium | reverse complement strand
TGCTTGAGCCGTCCTCAGTTCAACCGTTCGACCATCCATGACTGTAGAGAGTATCGCGCTCGTCATTGATCATGGGCGGGAAGACGGCTAAACCCTTCACAGGGCTAACACGGCAAAGCCCCCTTCAATTTCGGACCAAATGTGGCGGTGTGGAATCCGCTGGGAGAATACGAACGCGGGCTGCGCCGCATGTCTCAATCCCGTGATAGAGATATCTGTGCGGGCAAATGACCGAGGAACAGCGAGCCCCGGAACGGCTAGGCGAAACTGCCTTTAATGTACCGAAACAGCCTTGCTGAGTCAAACTAGCTCATGGTTTCCCCAACATAAGGCAGGATAACAATGGTGTGGCGATTCCGGTAAAACAGCGCGGAATATCCCGTCCCAAGCGCAAGCTTTTCCAACGAACTGCAAGCCAATCCGGCCCTGGCAAGCGTTGGCGCGCTCATGTAACACCAAATAATCCTTATGCGCAAAATAATAATAAACGCGAAGGAATAGGAACCGGCAGCTTTATCTTGTCATTCCTGATCAATTCATGTAAGATAGCCCCTGTTCTTGCCATTGGCTGAGGGATGAAACGATTAGAAGGAGGGATCAATGGGTAAGAGAATCTCGATCGTTTTGATCATCATCGTTGTGGCGGCGTTTCTGCTGCCCTTGTCCAATCTCGTGATCGCGCTGCCTGCCAGTCCGTTGGCTGAGCACGAAACAGACGATGCTCTCGAGGCCGAGGTTGTGGCGATTCTCGAGAACAAATGCGTGCAATGCCATTCGACGGAGGGCCAGCGCCCTTGGTACACCGCATTTCCCATCGCAAGCGGCATCATTGAGGCGGACATTGAAGATGGCCGAAACCACCTGGACTTGATCCCGGACTTCGTCGGAGCGGATGGCGATCCTGTGCGGGAGGTCACACTCTCGAAGATCGAGTACTCGACTCAGTACAACACCATGCCCCCGACCGAGTATGTGGCGCTGCACTGGAACCACCGACTTACTCAAAGCGAGCGCGACACGCTGCAGGATTGGATTTACCGCGAGCGCATGGAGCACTACGCAACGCCGGGCAATCCGCCCGAGGTGATGCGCCACACGCTGCAGCCGCTTCCCGGGGAGCACGGACAGGACATGGCCAAGGCGGAACTCGGCGACAAGCTCTTCCATGATGTTCGCCTATCCCGCGATAATACGCTTTCGTGCGCCACCTGCCACGACTTCGCCAAAGGCGGCACGGACCAGTTGCGGGTATCTATTGGCATCGACAACCAACGCGTGCCCGTCAATTCACCAACGGTTTTCAACTCCGGGTTCAACATCAAGCAGTTCTGGGACGGCCGCGCGGCTGATCTCGAGGAACAAGCCACCGGCCCGTTGACCGATCCCGCTGAACTGGATTCCAACTGGGATCAGGTCGCGGAGAAGCTTGAGGAAGACGAGGAGTTCACCGAGGCTTTCTACGCGGTTTATCCCGAGGGGTATACCCAAGCCAACTTCGAGAATGCGATAGCCACATTCGAGCGCACGCTTATCACGCCCGCGCCTTTTGACGATTTCCTCAAGGGCGACGAAGAAGCCTTGACTGAGGAGCAGCGGCATGGCTATCAACTGTTCAAGGACTATTCGTGCGCCACATGTCACCCGGGGGTAATTCTCGGCGGTCAGTCCTTCGAGCGGATGGGCCTGTTCGCCGACTATTTCGCAGACCGCGGCGACGAGATCACCGAGGCGGACTATGGGCGCTACAACGTCACAGGCGATGAATATGACCGCCACCGGTTCAAGGTCCCGACGCTGCGCAACGTTGCGCTCAACTTCCCGTATATGCACGACGGCACGGTTGAAACGCTGGAGGAGGCCGTCGACGTTATGGCCGAGTATCAGGTAGGTATGGACATGCCTGAAGAAGACCGGGACGCCATCGTCGAGTTCATGCACTCGCTTACGGGAACGCTTGACGGCGTGCCTCTGGACGATCCCGAAGCAATCAATGAAGCCGCGCCCGAATGGCGCCTGGACCACACACAGCGATAGGGTTCTCGACACCGATTAGCACAGACAGCGTATCCCCGCCGGCGCATGAGTACGTATGCGCCGGCGGGGATTGTTTATTCACTCACCACTGCAATTCGGGGGAAGCCAGGCCGCGAACGCGAGCTGAAAGTTCCAGCAATCCAGCGGGAACTAGCGGACGTATGGACTACTCGATTTGACTGCAGCGCTCCCTGATCTCGCCGGCGAGTTCGCGGTAAAGCCGGGCGTAGCGGGGGGTATACTTCGCGGAAAACGAGCGCGGATTCTTGTCGGGCTCCATGGCGGCGGCGATAGCGGTCGCGTTGGGAATGATGGTGTTGAACGGCTCGGGCAACTGGTCATAGTGCCGGCTTCCCTTCCGTGTTTCCTCGACAATTCGCCGGTGAATACTCACTTGATCGCGGTACAAAGTCCACAGCGTGCCGAGCGGCTTAATCCGGCTTATATTCAGCCGGCGCAGCCGCTCCAACAGCCAATGGGATCCCCGGACTGACACCCGGTCGGGAATGCAGGGCAGGATGAAACCGTCGCCAATGGGCAGAAAGTGCTTTACTTGCATGGGAACGCTTGGAGGACAATCCACAATAACGTAATCGTAGGTCTTACGCGCGTATCTTCGTAGGATATTCCGTCCCATTCGAAGGTAGCGGGTAACCTCTTCGTTCGCCATATTCGCCCGGGGTCCGCGTATCACGTTGGCGTGGAAATCGTCGATTCGGATGGAACATGGGATAACGTGCAGATC
>PUMX01000294.1 GCA_003552485.1 Candidatus Hydrogenedentota bacterium | reverse complement strand
GGAAAGGTAATACTCCATCAACCCGCTCGGCAGTATGTCGTCGATTTTAAAGGGAACGACGATCGCTTCCGAATTAACAGCCAGGGTTAGTTCCTTGGCAACTTGCTTTGATTGGTTGGAGCTTTCAGTAAAAATTAAAACCATCACACGGCTGGCTTTAATCGCCCTAATTATTGCCTCAGCCCAGTTTTCCCCGGAGTAAATATCACGCGGCGCAATCCAGCACCTTATCCTGGCTGACTCCAGAGCGGCACAAACAGCATCCGCTATTGGCTTATCTTTTGAAGCATAGGATATAAAAACATCGTGCGCCAAACCAGTACATCTCCCAACACACAGTTTTTGGAGCAACTTTTGTATTTAAAAGCCACAGTGTGGAATGAGTGTATTAGATCGCGTTTCAGCAAGAAATATTGAAGGTGTGTCCTTTATAGAGTAGTTTATTCACAATACATTTAGAGTTTGTTAATGTTCATACCGGTTACTTCCTGGAAATGTTGCTCTCCTGCTTACCTATGTAATTCGTCAAACTTGGTAATTTTCCTTTTAAAATGAAATATTTATACATTAAAAATTAAGCTTAGATTTTAATTAGTACTGGTATGATCAAAAAGATCTCTTTACCAGTGAATAACAGTGTTAGCAGTACCGGGGGAGGGGGGGGATTATTCCTCCGGATATTTTTATATGACTTTATCTATTAACCAAAGTTTGGCGTAAAAATTTACCAAATGCATGGAGATAAGGCTTCCCGGGCCGTTGCCAAACCTTTTTCGCTACTACATGGCAGAATGTTCCAGCAGCTGCCCTACGAAACCGTCTCCGGTGAGATGCTCCAGGCCGAGCCCGCTTAGCAGTTCGAGCTGTTCGGACGCAGGCTCGGTGATGCTCTCAAAGTAAGTAGCGCTACCTTTGGGCCCGATGCGGTTCAGCAGGCACCACCCGAAAACAGCAAGCGCGTCTGGACCGCTTAGCGGCTGCTCGAGTTGGCTTAGCCCTTCTTCAAGAGCGTTTAACAGCAAGTAACCGAGCACGCAGATGCTCACATGTGCCCGGACCCGTTCTTCCCGGGTCAGGTAAAAAGGTCTGATTTGCAGGTAGCTTTTAATTTCGCGGAAAGCTTCCTCGATTTTACTTTTGCGCCGGTAGGCCAAAATAACCTGCGCGGGCTTCAGATCTGCTACATTGGTGAGAAAACAGCTGAGGCCGTCAAGATAACCCTGCCTATTGAGCGCGGTTTCGTTGATTGAGTAATCAATGCGAAACGAGCTCACCTTTCGCTCTTTGCCATTGGCGCTTAGCGCAGTGACCGTAATCGGTTGCAAGCGGTAAGCAAAGACTTTGTGCATCTTCAGCTTATGGAGTTGCTTGTCGATTTTAGTTTTGGTTAAATCTTCGCTGCGGCTCTTTTTGGCCCGGGCAAGATCTTCGTTAAAGGCGGTGATAAACTTTTCTGCTTTGGCCAGGCGCACTTTTCTTGCCTCCTGCTGTTCCTGGTAGAGCTGCCGGTTGTAGACAAGAAGGTAGCGTTTTTCCAAATAGTCATGCTCGCGGTAATGAAGATGATCATCATAAGCTTCAAACCCGCGCTTTTTAAGGTTTTCTTTCCAGTCTGCGTCAAGCAGCTCCGGAAAACCGGGCTCCAGCAGACCCAGCCTCGTGATTTCATCGCGGTCAAGCGCGGAGATATAGCTAAAACCCTGTTCCAGAATCGATTGCAGGTTCGCCATTGACATCATGCCGCGGTCGAAAACAAGCAGGCATTCTTCGATACCGAAGCGCTCTTTTAGCTCTGTTACCAGCTCATTTATTGTAGTCACATCCTGAATGTTCCCGGGCATTACCCGCCAGTAGAGGGGGTAGCCTTCCGGAGTGATCACTAAAGCAATTACAATCTGTTTGCGGTCCGGGCGGTGGTCCCGGGAGTAGCCATAAGCAGCCAGAATGCATTTACCACCCTCAAAATAGCTGGAGGTGATATCGTAAATAAATGATTTTTCCGCCGCCAGGCCAAGTTTTACATACTGGCGGTGCAGGTGCTGCTTAAGCCTTTCTTCATTTGCGGCGATCTCGTCAAGGTCACGGTAGACTTCATATTCGCCCGGGCACTCTTCGCCGGTAAGCCGCGGCAGCACAGTGTCTTCGGTCCAGGCCTTGATTCGGATTTTGCTTTTCGGCTCCAGGCAGCGGTTGATTGCCATCGCTTCGGGGTAAATCCGCCCGCCGAAGAAATCGTTCAAAGCAAAGCGTCTCCAGTACTGGTCCAGCACGGCGACATCGAGGAAGCGGATATGTTTCTTGGCTACTACATCTTTAAGCGACCCAACGAAGGCCTCTTCAAGTCTTTTCGCCTTCAGCACCAGGCGGATCCGCTTGGCCTGTTCCGGGGTCAAGGTGCCAAGATTGGCGATATGCTTATGTTTTACCTTGCCTCCTTCCCGGTAGGATTTGGTTAAGGCATAAGTTTCGTAGCCTTTGTCCTTATACGATTTCTTTGATTTTTTTAGAAACATGTTGCCCTCCCGTGCTATTTGGCTACTACAATTGTAGCACAGGATGGCCAAGATATCAAGCTATTTAAGCATATATTTTTTATAATTCGCTACTACATTGATTAGGGCTGATGTAAAATACCTCGTATTTACAGGGTTTGGAAAATATTTACGCCAAACTCGGGTTATATGTAAATCCAAGTTTTGTGGCCGGCAGAATAAAATGCCGGCTTTTATATATTTAACAAGCACTTAGTACTCTGTTAGCTTATAAAGAGCGTGATGTGGCAAT
>PUMX01000390.1 GCA_003552485.1 Candidatus Hydrogenedentota bacterium | reverse complement strand
CCATGCGCGGATAAGGCGGGGCAGGGTCTTTCTGGGCTCGAGGGTTCCGTAGTAGAGGAAGAAGCGCTCGGGCAGCGCATAACGACGGCGCGCTTCCGCCTGCGCCTCCTCCCCGGCGGGCTCGAAACGCTCGTCCACGCCAAGATATACCACGTCGATGCGCTCCTCCGGTATGCGAAGAAACGACATGAGATCCTCGGCGGTGGCGCAGGAGTCGGCGATGACGCGCCGCGCGCCCGGGACGGTGCGCCACACGGCCCAGCGGTAATACGCTGCGCGGTCAGCGGGGAACCAATCCGGATTCCGAAAAAAACTGAGGTCGTGCACGGTGACCACCGTGCCGCCTGGACGCCAAACCCGGCCGACATTGGCGGGATAATGAATAAGCCGCGCCCCCATCTTGCGGGCCGCCGACATGACGCCCACCTGGTCTAAGCCAAGCCGCTTCCATCCCGAACCACTGTCCACGAGAAACGCGATGCGCCGCCACGTGTCCGCGTCCACGCCCGCGTTTGTCAGGTCCGGCGGCGGCAGGTTCCGCGGCCACAGGATGCGCACATCCACGTTCACATCCGGCGCAAGACCGGGCAACCGTCGCGCCAGCGCTTGCGTATACGCGCCGGTGCCGCTGCGGTTGCCTGCTTGCAGCGCATTCAATAAAACGGACATGCAATCATTCTCAAGAAACTACGGGCGGTAATGCAACCGCGCCGTTACAAGCGGCCGGAATGTGTGTGCTCGCGGGAGTGTGACGGCGCGGCCTTGCCTTCAGCCCGCATGTTGCTCGTATACATCCATGGTTTTTGCCGCGCAGGAACGCCAGGAAAACTGCCGCGCGTGCGCCTTGCCCTGCTCGATCAGCCGCGTCCTCAGTTCATCATCCGATACAATCCGCCGGATGTTTTCCGCGATAGCGCCGGTGTCCCGGGAATCGCTGAGCAACGCGGCGCCCCCCGTGACCTCGGGAACCGACGAGTTGTCCGCCGACACGACGGGACATCCGCACGTCAACGCTTCGAGCAACGGCAATCCGAAGCCCTCATAGTGCGTGGGAAACACGAAGGCGTCTGCAGCGCAGTAGAAAGCGGGCAGTTCAAGATGCTTGACGAAGCCGGGGCGAATGATCCGGTCGCGAATGGCCGGATCGTCCAGCGCGTCTCGAATCGGTTCCGGCCGCCAGCCGATGTCTCCGGCCAGCACCAGATTGTGCGGAATGTCGTTGACCACTTGCTTGAAGGCCTCTAGCAATCCCGTCACGTTCTTGCGCGGTTCAAGGGTGCTCACGAACAACAGGAACGGAGGTTCAATATCATGGCGGTTAAGCACGTAGTCCTGCGCTTCCTCCGTGCTGACGGGCGCGAAATCGTCGTCAACCGCCATGGGCGCTACCGTGATACGGCGCGGGTCCACGTCGAGAAAACGCACGATATCGCCTTTCGTGGCTTCGGAATAGGCCATAATCGCGTCAGCGTCATGCGCGAACCGGCGAATATGTTTGGAAAACGGCCCCACAATTCGAGGACTGCTCAGTTCAGGGATGGCGAGAAAAGACAGATCGTGTATGGTAACGACACGTTGCGCCTTCTTCGCGGGAGGTGTTACATAATTGGTTGCATGGTACACATCAACGGGACCGAGCAGGGTCTCCACGGCTGGAGCGTTGAGCCATTCCCAGCTTTTGTATAACAATCGGGTAGGAACCGGTATGTGCCGGTTCGGAAGCTGGCGGCCCAGTTCGCCCATGTCAATGGGGCCGCGGCCGGAGGAGAGGCCTACGAAGCCGTGATCGGTTCCCAAGTTAAGCAGATGCTTAAGCAGATAGAAGCAGTAGTTGCCCACTCCCGTGCGTCGGGCGGTCAGCGGGCTTACATCAATACCGATACGCATGTGATATGGTTCCGTATGTTGCCCCTCAGGCGAAGCGCTATACTACCGCCGCGGTTCGGCGGTGTCAAAGTTGGCGAAGGGCGGGCGCGCGGCTGGGTTGCCAACCCGTTTTTTGCAAGCACTTAGGAATGAAATACGGGGCCAGCGGCCAAATTCTTGACAGTCTCAGGAGGCTGTGTTAGACTTGGGGCGGTTATTAGCACTCGATAATCCTGAGTGCTAAAACCCTGGAGCTAGACCATGAATGGCGGCGCATATCTGAATCAACGGGAAGAGCTCATACTTCAAGCGGTGGTGCAAACGTACATCGCCACCGCCGAAGCCGTGGGATCCCGAGCTATTGTCAAACGCTTCGGGCTCAATCTGAGTCCGGCTACGGTGCGCAATGTGATGGCCGATCTAGAGGATGCAGGCTATCTGCAGCAACTGCACACCAGTTCAGGCCGCGTGCCCACAAACTTGGGGTACCGGTATTACGTCGACTTTTTGATGCGGGTGCAGGAGCTGACGCCCGCTGAACAAGCGCGCATCGACCGGGAGCTCTCCCGCATGATGCAGGACGCCCAAGAGGTCATGCGGCACACCAGCCAGCTCTTGGCGGTGATATCGCATCACCCGGGTATTGTTGAAGCGCCAGACGAAAGCAGCGCGGAGGTCCGGCACATCGAGATTGTGCCGGTCACGGATTACCGAATTGCTGTCGTTGTGGCGGACAGCTACGGCAGTGTGCGCACGATGCTGGTCGCGTTGGACGCCCCGTTGCCGCCGGGAGTGATTCCAAAACTGAACCGGTTTCTCAACGAGCAGGCCGAAGGCGGCACGACCTTCAGCCGCCTGAACCAGTGCATTCAATTGCGCCTAGAGACCTTGCTTGATGAAGAACACCGGCTGGCGGAAACGGCGAT
>PUMX01000132.1 GCA_003552485.1 Candidatus Hydrogenedentota bacterium | reverse complement strand
TGTGAACAGGTCATCGGCCGCGCCTTGCGCCGCCAGTCCTATGACCTCAACGAAGAAGGCCTCTTCAATGTCGAATACGCCGACATCCTCGGCATTCCCTTCGACTTCACCGCCAAGCCCGGCGTGGCCCCGCCGCAACCGCCGCGCGAGACCGTTCAGGTCAAGGCCGTGCGGCCCGAGCGCGACCACCTGGAAATCCGTTTTCCCCGCGTCCAAGGCTACCGCGTCGAATTGCAGCAGGAGCGGCTCCCGGCGAAATTCAACGACGACTCCATTCTCGAGCTGAGCCCCGATCTCGTGGGTCCGTCCAAGACGAAGAACGCGGGGATCATCGGCGAGGACGTGGACCTGAGCCTCGACCATCTCCAGGACATGCGCCGCTCCACTTTGCTCTACCATCTAACGTACCGGCTTATCTACACCAAGTGGCGCGACCCGAACGAAGATCCCAAGCTTCATCTTTTCGGCCAGCTCAAGCGCATCGCCAAGCAATGGCTCGACACGTGCCTTGTCTGCAAGGGCGGCACGTATCCCGGCCTGCTCTTGTATCAAGAACTGGCGGACATGGCCTGCGAGCGCATTACCGCGGGCATCACGCACGCCCTGGTGGGCGAGCGGCCGGTGAAGGCGGTCCTGGATCCCTACAACCCCGTGGGCTCCACGATGCACGTCAACTTCACCACGTCCAACTCTGACCGTTGGGAGACGGACGCACGCCGCTGCCATATCAACTGGATTGTGCTCGACAGCGATTGGGAAGCCGAGTTCTGCCGCGTAGCGGAATCGCATCCCCGCGTATTGGCCTACGTGAAGAACCACAATCTCGGCCTGGAGGTCCCGTACCGCTACGGCTCGGAGTCGCGTATGTATATCCCGGACTTCGTTGTCCTTGTGGATGACGGCCAGGGACCCGAGGACCCGCTGCATCTTATCGTCGAGATCAAGGGCTACCGCCGCGAGGACGCCAAGGAAAAGAAATCCACTATGGAGACCTACTGGGTCCCGGGGGTGAACAATCTGGGGGCCTATGGCCGGTGGGATTTCGCCGAGTTCACCGAGATGTACGCCATGGAAACGGACTTCGCGGAGAAAGTCGAGGCGGAGTTCGAGAAGATGATCAACAAACGCTGCGCCGAGACGACGTCCACAGGGGGATGAAGCGCGAAACTGTACTGCTTTTGCCACGTCGTGGCGCCGCCGCATGAGCATTGAGGAACAGAAGGGGGAGTACAACCATACTTATGACTGAATTAGGCAAACTTGTGGACGTTGACATTCGCCAGGCGTGGAGCCATGAAGCCCGTGATTTCACGCCTTGGCTTGCGAGTCATCTCGGCGAGATCGGCGAAACCATTGGTCTTCCATTGGAGCTCGAAGGGCAGGAAGTTGCAGTGGACACATACTCCGCCGACATTCTCGCGAGGAATCCCCACAATGACGCGCGGGTGCTGATCGAGAACCAATTGGAATCGTCCGACCATTGCCACTTGGGCCAGATCATGACCTACCTGGCGGGTTTGGAGGCGGAGACTGTCATATGGATAGCCACCCGGTTTACCGAGGCGCACCTCTCCGCCATCAAGTGGCTGAACGAACATACGGAACAGCCCTTCGCCTTCTTTGCTGTGAAGGTGCGCGTCGTGCGTATCGGCGAGTCGCCCATCGCCCCCATCTTCGAAGTACTGGAGCGGCCCAATGACTGGGAGCGCCAACTCCACGAGAAGACAAGGGCGCAGCCGGATTCACTAATGAAGAAGAAGCAGGAATTCTGGGATTTTTACTTCGACCGGTTCCCCGCGGAAGCCCAATCAGACAGTTTAGCCGGCAGAAGCAACCGTTGGCGAAGAGTCCCCGATTACGGCCTTGTGGTTTCGTACTATGTGGCCGCAAAAGGCGTGGGCCTCTTCCTTCGCGGGACGCTGGGGGCAAACAATGACGACGTGGCCGAGTTGCTCACTCCCCACCGGGAACGGTTGCAGGAAATGACCGGCTCGCAGCATTGGAATGCGCCGAGTGGATTCTTCTTTCACGTGGTGCATCCCGGAGACGTCTTTGACGAGAACCATTGGAGTGAGACGGCGGACTGGTTACAGGGAATGGTCAAACGCTACGAAGAGGCTGTGCGCCAATGCTTTGGCGGCCAGCAATAACGCTGTGGAGACTCACGCAACGGCGCTACGGCGCTACGTTACAACGCTAAAGGCAGCATAGAAGGGAGCCGCCATGCACGAGAACGAGATCGCCGGCATCGTCATGGACGAGGCGTTCTATATTCACCGCAAGCTAGGCCCCGGTCTGCTCGAATCGGTCTATGAGGCTGTCCTCGCCAAACGGCTTGGCGCCGCGGGTCTCGGCTTCCAACGGCAGGCGTCCATTCCGATAGAATTTGAAGGCGAGACGTTTCAGGAAGGCTTTGTCGCCGACTTGATCGTGGAGAACAAGGTTGTGCTGGAACTAAAATCCGTCGAACAGATCAGGCCCGTGCATGGAAAGCAACTGCTGACGTATCTTAGGCTGACCGATTGTAAGCTTGGACTGCTGATCAACTTCGGCGAACATCTGTTAAAGAACGGCTTCCAACGCGTTGTCAACGGACTATAAAAAGGGAAAATTTATCCTGTACCACGCCGTTAGCCGCGTACGTTGGATTAAGATTCAATTACCGTCTAGCCTCGTCGCGTCGTTGCGCCGTCGCGTGAGGAAACGGGCTGTAAAAGGGAGAGTCCATCCTACACCACGCCGTTGGCCGCGCACGTTGGATTCAATTACCGTCTAGCCTCGTCGCGTCGTTG
>PUMX01000093.1 GCA_003552485.1 Candidatus Hydrogenedentota bacterium | reverse complement strand
GACGCTCCTCTTTGGCCGGTCATGCCGCCGCCGGGGCCGCCAAACATACCGCCCCTGTCTCTGCCCCTATCCCTACCATTATCGTCATCGTCATCAAAACCAAAGCCCATCCCGCCACGGGCGCCAGCCCGTTGCTGAGGTTGGTCACTAATGCGAGTAGTCGATATTGAGCTTAGCCACACGCCGCCTTCTTCCGGGCGCGCATTGCTGATCTCGGCCAAGTACGGCAGCCAGAACTGCTGGTCGGCATAGGCCTCGTCCAGGTTCTCCACCATGCTCTGAAGCTCTTCAACTTCTTCGCGAACTTCCTGCAATTCGCGTTCGGGTTCGGGAGTGGCCGCGGGATCCACGGCATCGGCAGCGAAAGCGCGCAGGTTCTCCCGAAGCATTTCGGTATTCTCTTGTATGCGCTGATTCTGCGCCGCTTGCACGGGGATGATGCTGGCTACAATCAGTGCGAGCGTCGCCAGCGAGAGCCCCCAGTACACGGTCTGCTCTTTGCTGCGCTGATACTCCACGAGCCTGGGCGGAACCAGATTGATATCGACTGTCACGTCGGTAACGGTGCGCAACGCCAAGCCCAGCGCCGTGACGGCGCGCTCAGGCTGTTCGTTGACGGCTTGCGCATTCGGCCCTACGGCGAGGTTCGCGGTGGGCTGGGCGATGCGCACATCCACGCCCAATTGCTGCTTGAGGTAAGGCGCGATATTGCGCAGGCCCGCGCCGCCGCCGATTAGAACAACCCGGGCGACGGGCGCGCCACCCGGCTGCGCCCGGTAATAGGCGAAAGACCGGTTAATCTCGCCACTGAGACGTTGCAGCACGCCGCCCACGACTTCGCCGCCCTTGCCGTCCTTTTGCGGATCGCCCGTGCGCGCGAACCCACGCTCGCGCTTGACGCGCTCAGCTTCGGCGAAGCTCGTATTAAAGGTCTGCGCGATAGCCTTGGTAATATCGTTGCCGCCCACGCTGAGACTGCGGGTGAAGCGGAACTGGCCAGCGCGCTCGATGACGATATCCGTGGTGCTGGCGCCGATATCCACGACAGCCACGCACTCGCCCTGGTCTCCAAACTCTCCCGAGTGTTTCAGCCAGTTGTAGGAGGCCATGGGGCACGCGTCCACCGCAGCGGGTATGCGCCGCGCGCTCTTGAGCAAGTCGATGTACCTCTCAACAACGTCGACCTTGCACGCCGTCATCAGCACTTCATAACCGCCGGCGTCGGTGCGGTCGAGCACCTCATAGTCCAGCGCAATCTGATCGAGAGAGAAGGGGATCTGTTGTTGGATTTCGTATCGTACGATCGAGGCGACTTTATGCTCGGGCACGGGCGGCAGGGCGCGGTTACGCGAGAAGATGGATTGCCCGGGAATGCCGAAGACCGCCTTACGCGTGCGAACATTGCTCTCGCGCAGAATTTCGCTCAGCGCCTGTTTGCGCGCCTTCTTGCGGTCTTCCTCATCCATGGACGGATCCACCGGAATCTCTTTTTGGTGGTATTTGGTGAGTTGCATCCCCTCTTTCGTCGGAGTCAACTCACACAGACGGACCGCGCTGGCGCCGATATCGAGAACCACCCGTTTACCGCGGGTGCGTTTCTGGGTAGCCATGAGTATGCCCTCAGCTTTCGTAGGCGCCGGAGCCGACGCTGCGCATCTCTATGTACAGCGCTTCGCTCCGGTCACACCCCGATCCATTAATTATCTTTCCGTTCGTTCCCAACCAGCTTCCCTTGACACAAATAATTGTAGAACACCATTGAAGACCCTGTCAACCGCCCTGCCATCCATTTCTTGTCCTTCATCGGGAGCAATGTCAATTCAACTCCTGCAGCTTGATCGGCTGGTCGTCTTCCGCATCAGGCGGATCCACATATTCGCCCGCCGTGTGCGGAACCACCGTGAACGGATAGTTTGCCGGCGTCGCATCGCGCGCCTGGACAACGTCATCACCATCAAGGCGCACTGTGCGCGCGCGGAAGACATAGTTCACCGGCCGTTGCAGCGGCAACCCTACATTGTCCGGATCCGCGTCCAGCCGCACGCTGCGGTCGTCAGGCACGGTGGTATCCGGATCTGGATCTGCCGCCTCGGGCTGCATGTAGAGCGGCACGATTACCGTCGCCGTGCGCCCGTCGACTCTATCCGGGGGCTGCAGATACGAAGCCACCGACTCGCCATTGCGCAACAGCTCCCACTGGATCCACTCGTCCAGGCCGGCAACCTCATCCGGCACGTGCATGGTTACGCGGAACCGCGCTTCGAGCCGGTGTGTCTGCTGGTTGGGCGCGGCAGGCACGATGGGCCCGGCGCCAAGGTCCGTGTCGCCCGCTTGTATGCGGCGCACGTTGCGCAATTCGTCCGGGATTTGGTTATGCCAGAAGTTTGCCGTAATGCTCGTGTCCAGCGCGCGCGTAAACTCGGACACGCGGAAGCGCTGCCAGTTCACGCCTGTTACGCCATCGGCCACTTCGAACGCTGAAGGATCGCCGACAAACTCCGCGGGCCATTGTTCGACGTTGCCGGCCTCGTCCACGCCGGCGACGAGGAACAGCACCCAGTCATCCAGATCATCGAACGACAATCCGTGCGCGTCCAGAATGGCTTGGAAATCCACGGGGCCCAGCACGCGCGTGTCGCTCCACGCCGCCCAGTCCGTCACGGGTGTGTACGTCCCTTGGGAATCCGGTGCATCCCATAACCGGAAGGTGAACAACGGCCGCGGCTGACCCGCGGGCTGCGGATTCCGGCCACGATCCAGCGACCATTGGAACGATAGCTGCTGATCAGTAACGGTCTGTCCT
>PUMX01000348.1 GCA_003552485.1 Candidatus Hydrogenedentota bacterium | reverse complement strand
CAACTTGCAGCCGCCACCGATCTTGACGTACGTCAGTACGCCCGCGCCCGGTTTACGGCTGTAAGTTGTTGATCTCACGCACACTGGCTCCTCTCGTGACGAAGTTCATGAATTAATCAGGATATGTTTCTTCTTCATAGGAAAGAAAAATCTTATGGCCGGGGGTAATGACCTGGGCATACATCTTTCCCGGCTCGGGACAGCCTAAACTGGCATCCGGCCACTCTACTGATTCCACCCTCTTGACGACAATCTCATCTTTATCTATATCCAGACGCTTAGCCAGGTCTTCTTTTGCCTGCTCTACGACCGACTCAGCGTCACCGGGTACAGGGATATCGTCCGGTGAGCCGGGAGCGCAACCATAACCAACCAAGGACAGCGCAACTATTTCTATTATAAAAGGAAACATCCTATTGCACCGTTTTTCCCCTCGTCGAAAAAACATCACATCACCTCGCTCTTTCCACTTCTATTCTAACAGTCGTTCCGCCCTTATATCTCCAGTCCAGATCAACTGTCAAGACAATGGCAGAAAACTTTTTTCAAAAATTAAAATGCGACCTCCTTCGTTTCCTCTGAGGTGTTTCCATCGGTATCGGTTACCGTCAGGCGGACCGCATCCGCATCTCCGCGGACCCGCAAATTGTGCTCCCCGCCGGCACTTTCGCCGCTTACTGAAGTGGTTTCAGAATCAACAGCATTTCCACCATCATCAAGCAGTTCGCTTTTCACCTTGTCAAGGTTGCCGTCCGCATCGGAAACTTCCCATTCCACATCGGCTCTGTTCCACGGGCCGCTGGTGCGGGTGCTGACTTCAAAGGTTATTATTTCGGGGTCAGCCGCTTCTTCCTGAACAGCAGTGGTGAAGGTGGCGCTGGCCGAGACATCACTATCACTATCATCAGCAGAAGCAACAGTCAGAGTTCCCTTATCAGACTCACCCTCTACAGCGTCCTCAGGAATAGTATGACTGACAGTTACATCAACTGAATCCCCGGCATTTACCGTAACAGTAGTTTCGCTTACAGCCGATTCCCAATCATGCCCTTTTGTTTCTATGCTATAACTGTCATCCTCAGTTCCGGTATTGGAAACTGTATAGACATACTCTACCGTGTCACCGGGAGTTCCGACTCCATCCCGGCTGTCCGGCGTGATATTCACCGCGAACCCCCGGGCAGCAGTGATAAACTCGGCTGAAGCGGACGCTCCGGTATCTGTTGAAACAGCCTCAATTATCCCTGTATCCGTATCACCGGCAGAAGCATTTGACGGCACACTGTGAGTTACTGTAACGGTAGTGGAAGTCCCGGCAGCCAAAGTTACCTCACCTATATTTAAAGAAGAATCCCATGTTGAATCCGCAGTCGATAGAGTATAAGTATCTTCTACATCGCCCGTGTTTTCTACCGTAAAATCATAGGTAGCATCGACCCCCGGCCAAGCTTCATCTTCCTGACTGAAAGGCGAAATGGTAACATTGGCGACTTCAATTCCTACAGCTTCCGCGGCATCTACCAGCCCGTAACCCTGTTCGGTATCATCAAGGCCGATATCTTCCGCAGTATCTTGAAGTATTCCCCTTACATCCTTATTTGTTTGGTTTAAGTCTATGGCCCAAACTAAAGCTGCTGTTCCGGCGACATGAGGCGCTGACATCGAAGTACCGCTCGCGGTTCCATAATCATCTCCCGGATATGTGGAGAGAATGTCTACACCGGGGGCGGCAAGTTCTACGTCCACCCCGGTGGAGGAAAATCCGGCAATCTTGTCATCCTGATCCGTAGCACTGACCGCAATCACCTCATCGTACGCGGCAGGATAATTGACTGAGCCGCCGTCATTGCCAGCGGAAGCAACCAAAAGACTGCCTTCCTCATAAGCATATATTACCGCATCCAGTACCGTATCCGAGTGACCACCGCCTAAACTCATGTTGAGAACTTCAATGCCTTCGTCAGCAGCCCAGAGAATGCCATCGGCGACATCGGAGTATGTACCGCTTCCCGAATTATCAAGAACCTTAACGGCCCAGAGCTCATTCTCCGGAGCAGTTCCAAGGACACCAATCCCGTTATCGACTGCTGCCGCTGTCCCCGCGACGTGGGTTCCGTGTCCATGATCGTCAGCCCATTTATAACGCCCCCGGGCATTAGCAAAAGCTTTCCCCCCGGCAACATTTAATGTTTCGTGGTCGGGATCAATGCCGGTATCGAGAATAGCAATTCCCGCACCTTTGCCGGTACTCGTAGCGTGGGCTTCCGGTGCCTTAATGCGCTCTACGCCCCAAGGAGTTGTCTGGCCGTGGGCCAGCCATATGCCGTTTTCTTCAACATAATTGACATTCTCAGTGATTGGAAGTTGATCTAAAATTTCTTCAGCTCTGTCAAGCGCCTCCTCATTTGCTTCTTCCGGCAGCGTAGGCAACGTCACCTGCAAAACATTTATCTGAGATAATTCCCCGATTACTTCCCAGCCTTGACCCTTTATCAGATCACGGGTGGCCGGACCGGGGGTTCTCGCAAAACCGATCAGAACTTCTATCTCATCCTCGCTTTCCTTGGTGACAAATTCTCGCGCATTGTCTCCCGGCGGGGCTGAATAGCCAGGCCCGGCAAAACCAAAGAGACAGCAGCCAACTAACAGAAGACTTATGGATTTCATTTTACATTTTATTTTACATTTCTCCTATATTTTTTATTTCTATTTAGTATGTCGCCGGGTCAGTCCTCCGCTTTGCTTTTATCGTCGAGAACCGATTTGATTTTTTGTCCGCCTGTTTCCGCAACTGTTTGTCTTTCCGCGACCTT
>PUMX01000022.1 GCA_003552485.1 Candidatus Hydrogenedentota bacterium | reverse complement strand
TTGAGCTATCTGCCGGTTGTCAAGCAGCAGGGAGTTATACTTCAGTTTATTCCGGAGCGCGATCCGCGTATTCTTTATGACAAGGTGGTGGCGTTTTATTTTCGGCGGGGCGTTCCGCTGCCGCTTTCTTCTTCTGAGTTTCAGGCTGGTTTAGCGGAGCGTTTTTCGGAACGCGAGGGAATGTACTTTTTGCCGGAGCAGGCGGCGGAGTACGACCGGAAACGAATGCAGATGGAAAGTTCAACCGGGCAGATGGTATTGTTTGTAGAAGACGAGCGCAGTGCGGTCGATTGGCTGCGCAGTTTTCTCAAGGAACGGCCTTCGAGATACCAGGACATCCAGCCGGCGTTCTTTGAAAAACTGAATGAAAGCTGGAAAAAATGGGAGACGCGTCCTGAATTGCAGACGCTGCTGGATCAATACTTCCTTTGCTATCATGGCGAAGGGGCGGTGCCGCCGCAAATACACAGTTATCTCTCAAGCAATTTCAAGGAACTGCGGAATTTGAAAGCCGACGACCCGGCATTGCAGGCCAAAGCGAAAGACCGCTGGTATGTGCCTGACCATCGCAATCAGTTGCAAGTGGAGCAGATGCGTGAAAAACGACTGCTGGATGAGTTCTGGAACTACGCGCCGCCGGGTTACGATGTGCAGGCCGCAAAGCGGCGGCGGACGCAGGATGCTACTTTGCCGGGACTGGAAGCGGAATTGCCGAAGCTGCCGCGGGGCAAGCGCTTGAAAGAAGTCCGCATCGAAGCGGTGCGGACCGGGTTCCAGCACTGCTTTAAAAACAATGACTATCTTACAATCATAGCCGTTTCTCGCTATATTCCCGAGAGCGTGGTGGAGAATGATGATCAGTTGCAGATGATTGTTGATGCCGCCATGATGCGCCTCGGGCTGGATGAATAAAGACACGTGCATTTTGGGGTTGATTGTGGAGCGATTATTCGTCTACCTTAGGATTGAGTACAGTCAGGAAATTCCTTAATAGTCGTCAATTGACAGGATGACAGCAAAGATTATGCCTGAAAGATTTGAACAACTCGGTAGTCAACTCAGCCTGTTTCAGGATCAGGCATTCCAGAGCGAATGGAGTAAACATCTTCATTGGTGCAAGCTTACTCTGGAAATTCCGCCAGGGCATCAAATGTCCGCTGATGAAAACCTTCTTTACGATGTTGCCAACAAAATTCTCAAACGAGGAAGGCGGCCATTCTGCTCCTGGTTTGTTGAGCAAGAGATAGTTGCGCTGTATGGAAGCGCTTTCGGCATTCGAGAGATAGAAGGAGAGGCACAAGGCAGTTTCCGTTATCGCTATAATAATGATCTGGAGAGTGTATATCGTGAGTTCCGCGATGTTATCGGAAACTGGCATGGAACTCCGGAACAAGTGGCTTTCGATCCTGAACACCCCGACAATGAGCGAGAACTCTTTCGGAACATGCTTGACCGCTTCGGGCCGAAGCTCGCTCACTGTGTATGGACGCAACCGGAGATTGCGGATATTCTGCCTAATGACCAGGCGAATGCTTTCCAGGGGCAGCGGCTTGATTTCCTCCTCTCTTTCCCTAATGGCGGAAGTCTGATAATTGAGCCGGGGGACCATAATGATCCCCACCAGCAGACAAGAGACGAACAGCGAGATCAGGCTTTTAAGGGACAGTGTATTGCCACTTTACGGCCGTGCAACGAAGAAATTCGGCAACCGGAATTGTATGACAGGATTGAGAGAGAATTAGAACGAATCGGTGCATTGCCATATTTGCGTCAAGCAGCGGACCGGGAAGAAGAACAACGGCTGGCGGCGAATTATCTTTTTTTACTGCCGTCCCTAATAACAAGGATTGAAGCACTGCTCCTGGAATGCTGCTTAAGAAGCGGCCTTATGCAGCAGAATGAGTTGACGATCGGCATTTTTGAGCGGGATTTGGAATGTGCTGAACTGGCAGTGCTTTCATTCTTTCAGCGATTGCAGCGATTGACCAAACTTTATGGTATTGACTATACTCAGCCGGTATTGCGGCTGCTGGTACGGCGAAATCCTGATTACCGCTTTGGAGACCTTTCCCGGCTGCAAGAGCAATTGACTGTCGAGGAAGTGAATACGTTTGACAACGAGGAGCCGGATATATTCCTGGATACAGGGATCAAGTGCAATTCTCTCACTCCAGTTGAACTGGGTGTAAATGCAAAAAACAGTGCCGCAGTCCGCCAATGCTTTCCCCATAATCGTCCAGTGCGGTTCGCCTATATATCTCGCCCGCGACCTGTTCAAATAGGCGACAGCACAGACAGCTTGCTGGAGTCTTTCGTCCGGGATTTCTTCCGGAAACGCAGTCTGCGTTCGGGGCAGAGTCCTATCCTGCATAATATGCTTTCTTTGAAGCCGACGATCGGTTTACTGCCCACCGGCGCCGGCAAATCACTTTGCTATCAATTAGCGGCATTATTGACTCCCGGTATGACAATGATTGTCAGCCCGACAGTGGCTCTGATGGAAGATCAGGCGCAAAGCTTGAAAGAGCAGTACGGGATCGAGCGGGTTCTTGCCTGGCACTCCGGAGCGGGACTGCATAATCAAAATGTTGATGCTCATTTGAGAGGGAATCTTTACTTGTTCATCGCCCCGGAGCGGCTATTACGGCCGCAGTTCCGCGATGCGATGAGAGGATTCAATGCAGCGGATGTTTATGTGACATATGCGGTGATAGACGAGGCTCATTGTGTTTCCATGTGGGGGCACGATTTTAGGCCCGCCTATTTGACGCTTGAGCAAAATTTCCGGGAATATTGCACTTTTCAGGGGCATACACCG
>PUMX01000135.1 GCA_003552485.1 Candidatus Hydrogenedentota bacterium | reverse complement strand
CTATTGAGCAGATCCAGTAGATCCCGAAACAGCTCATTATGCTTGAGGAACATACACTTATTGAACAAGTGACATGCGTCGCATTCCTTGAGCTTCTCCTCGTCCATCTTGAGGTAGTACTGCCGGGTATGGTCGCGATAGCCAATGCCCAAGTGAGCGAGCTGACCAAAACACTCTTTCATTTCCGCCATGATGTTTTTCCTTACTTCGACGCGTCAGGGTTTAAATCACCAAGGCTCCGGGGTTTGACTCAATCTGTCAACGGCCAGCGCGGCGGCGAACACGTCGACCGCTTCCACGCCAGCGCGCCGAAGCACACGGGCGCACTCATGCACCGTTTCTCCCGTCGTCACAACGTCATCGATAAGCAGCACGGCGTTTCCGGACAATCTATCAGCCGCCGCCGGGACCACGGCGAACGCCCCACGCACGTTGGCGCGCCGGGCAGCCGGCTCCCGCAAGGTGCTCTGCGTCCGAGTCGGCCGAATGCGTTCAAGCGCTTGCACGAGCTTTGCGCCCGGGAACTGCGGCAGAAGCTCATGGGCAAGCAGATGCGCTTGATTGTAGCCCCGTTCCCGCAATCGCACCCGGTGCAGCGGCACAGGAATCACGGCAGCGTAACAGTCATCCAGTTCCCGTTCCGCGAACACGCGCATCTCCCCGGCAAGCGGTTCGACCAGCCGCGTCTTACCCTTAAACTTGAACCAGCGGATCGCCTCGCCGATGACGTCGTCATATTGCGCAGCGCCCACGATACGCCTCGCGTAACGCCGTTTCGGATTCATAGCCCGGCAGTCCGCGCACGGGAAGTTACTCAACGTTCCAAAGCCGGCCATACCCCGATGCGGCCTGCCACAAAGACTACAAAATGGGCGCTCGAGCCTAGGGCTCGATTCCCAACACGTGGGACAATAGAAGCCATTCTCTTCCGTAAGCAACCGCGCGTCACAACGCTTACAAAAACACGGAAGCAATAGGTTTTTCAGTGTAAGCGTCCAACCCGCCACCGCGAATCCTTTCCCGTTATGATGGACAAGTGGCGTCGATTTGGGCCAGTTCCTCTGGAGAAAACGCTGTATGTTGCGCGGCCACAGCGCAATCCCGAATCTGGTCCGGATTGCGGGCGCCGATAATTGCGCTGCTTACGCGCGGATCGCGCAACGTCCAAGACAAGGCCATCTGCGCCATGGTTTGCCCTCGCTGTTCGGCGATGTGGTTCAACTGTTCGACCTTTCCGACCACTTCGTCCGTAATCTGCTCGGGCTGAAGAAACGAGCTTGGGTTTGCCGCCCGCGAATCCGTGGGTATGCGGGTTTCGGGGCCCAGATACTTGTTGGTGAGCACGCCTTGAGCCAAGGGCGAAAACACGATCACGCCCACACCATAGGCGTCGGTGTATTCGAGCAGGTCCGTTTCGATCCAACGGTTCATCATGTTGTAGACGGGCTGATGTAATGTAATAGGCGTCCAGTCGTGCCGTCGTACAGTTTCGGCGGCCTGCACGAAGAACGCGCCGCGATAACTGCTCACGCCAGCGTAGAGGGCTTTACCTTGGCGCACAATGAGATCAAGCGCCCCAAGTGTCTCTTCGAGCGGCGTTTCGGGATCGGGCCGGTGGCTATAGAAGATGTCCACGTAATCGAGTCCCATCCGTTGAAGCGACTGGTCCAGGCTCGCCACGAGATACTTCTTGCTGCCCCCTTCCCCGTACGGCCCCGGCCACATGCGGTAGCCGGCCTTGGTCGAGATAATCAGTTCGTCGCGATGAGCCGCGAAATCCTCGCGCCACAGGCGGCCAAAGTTCTCCTCGGCGCTTCCCGGCGGCGGCCCATAGTTATTCGCGAGATCGAAATGCGTAATGCCAAGGTCGAAAGCTGTACGCAGCATCGCCCGGCAATTCTGCTGATCATCAGCCTGTCCGAAGTTATGCCAGAGGCCAAGCGACACCGCAGGCAGGAGCAGTCCAGACCGCCCGGCCCGTCGATACGGCATCGTCTCGTAGCGTTTTTCGTTGAACTGCATTCCAGGCTTTCCTTTTGGCAGCCTTTATGGGCCGGTTGTCACGCAGGCTCCAGTGAACAGCATGCGCCCCCATGCGTTGTCTTTAGTTGTCGCGGTGCGGCGGTGTTGACGGGACCGCCGCACCCAACCCCAGCTCGATCCGCCCCTCCTGGCGCCTCACACCTCCTCCGGGACTTCAAACTCCTCGCGCGCGGGCGGCCGAATGTAATCGTTGGCGTCGTCGTCGTCGAACCGTTCGGTGTCGGGATCGAAGCGAAGCGCGACATTACCCATACGGTGGCTGATCGTTCCCATGTGTACGAGAACATTGCTGGCGTGCGCTACGGAGATATCGCCGTTGGGCTTCTCGCGCGTTCGCATGCACTCGAGGAAGTTCTCGTAATGCGGATGGTCGGGCACACGCCCCGGCGATTCCTCGACCACCTCGCCGTCCGCTTCCTGAATCACCCAACCGCCGCCATGCCGACCTACGTACATAAAACGCTCGGAGCCGTAGATCTCGATACGCGTCGAGTTCAGCGGCCAATAAGGGAAGTGATCGCCGCCGCGGGTGCTCCCGTCGGTCTTGCGCACGTAATCCGGATACGTGGTCTGATCAAAGGTCATCACGAAGTCGCCAAAATCCCAATTGGCCAACTGGACATCGGGTACTTCCGAGTCATCGTCCGGATGGGCCCAACGGCCGCCCAGACAGCGCACGTCCTTGGCAATGCCGGGGTCGCCCATCAGCATCAGCGCCAAGTCGACTTGATGGATGGCGTCAAGCGTGATCTGGCCGCCGCTAAAGTCCCAGAAATG
>PUMX01000386.1 GCA_003552485.1 Candidatus Hydrogenedentota bacterium | reverse complement strand
TGGACTCACTCCCGGATCGCATACTGACGCTGTTTGAAGCGATTCACCCTTTGGATCGGATACCTCGGGCCGGATACATTATGCGCGGCGGGCCTGAGCCAGAATCGGTGGCCGCGCATAGTCATTTTCTGGCGGTGTTGACGCTATTGTACGCTCGGGCGTATCCGGAGGGATTCGATACGGTGAAGGCCGTGGGGATGGCGCTAATTCATGATCTGTGCGAGGCGCGCCTCATGGATATTCCGATGCCTTACGCCGACGCGCATCTAAAAGGGGCTAAGGCGGAGGCGGAACAGGCGGTGACCGCCGAGTTGTTGGATCCGTTCGAGGACAATTACGCCCAGTGGCACGAGGATTTGGCTCGGGCCGAATCAGCCGAAGCGCGTCTTGTGCGCGGTCTTGACAAGGCCCAGATGATGTTAAAGGTCTGGATGTACGAACGCGAAGGACGCGGGCGGTTGCACGAATTCTGGAGCAACCCCGCCAATTTCGCGGATTATGGGGTGGAGCCGGTCAGCGCGTTGTTTGAGGCGATCTGCAGTGCGGCGGGCCGTAGCCGGCCCCGCTAAAGAGCGGCCGTAAGACGCGCCCCGGTTTTAGAGAAGCGGCTTTGCGAGGCCGAGTTCAGCGAGACGGCTTTCCGCAGCCGTGCTGTTATAGGGGATCGTGTGCAGGTGTGCTTGCCAAGGGGTGGTTTCCGTGTCAATCACGGCGTAACGCGCCAACGAGCTATCGCCGAGCGCCATACCCGCGCTTCCGGGGTTGACGAAAAGCGTGTCTTCGGTCCATTGGTGGAAGGCTTGGTGATTGCGGCCGCAAATGATTAGGGATGCGTGAGCTTGTTCGCGTTGGCGCCGAAATTTTACGAGGGCGTCGTTGGGATCCAATTGTTCCCTCTGGCTATTGAGGGCGCCGTGGCATACCGCAATGTCAACACCTTCGCGTCGGAAGTGTCTGGCGTGCGGTAGTCCGCCCAAGAATTCGATGTTATCCGAGCGCAATGCTTCGTAGGTCCATTGCAGCGCTTGAAATGTGGCGGACGGCCACTTGCGCCCAAGGCTGTTTCGCTTTTTCAGAAAGTTTACGGCCATACGGTCGAATTCGCCTTGGACACTGATGGCGTTCCGCTCGCGCAGGAGGTCGACGACTTCGTTCGGCCAAGGGTAGCCTACGACTGCGTCGCCTGTGTGAACGAGCGTTTCTATACCGGACTCGTCAATGGCGCCGAGCACGGCCTCCAGGGCCGGCAGGTTGCCGTGGACATCGCCGATGGCGGCTAGGTGCATAATGAATTATTCTTTCGGTTGTGTGGACCGCGCAGGGCGGCGTGGTGCTGGCGTGTACGCGCCCGAAAGACGGGCCATTGGGTTGGGTCTCCTTGCAAAGCGGAGGACGATCGCCTGACTGACGGCGCCGGGTTTTGCCAGCGGCTCGCGGTCATGCTACTGTTTGGGCGAACAGCGTAGGACGATAAGGAATATACCCAGCTCCAAGGGGAGAGTTCAACGAAGAATTGGGCGGAGTTCCAGGGGGTTGCGCGCAGTACTGCCGCAGTTGGCGTTTTTGCTAGCAATATGCAGGCAACCCCTGTAAAATGTGGCGAGTTAGATACTCGGATCGACGACGTTCATGCGTTCAATTGATACTGCGAAGCGGTCGGGAATGCAGGGGATGGGCTTTGCAGCCCGCAAGCTGGTCACAGGAAGGCATGAGCAGGGTGAGTGAGTAGCGGGTATCCGGGGATTGTTTCCACTGGGTGGATGATTGCAGCAGCTAATACAAAGGGAAGGAGAGGATCGTATGGCGGAGAAGAAAGACAAGAAGCCGATGACGAAGGCGCAGATCGTCTCGCATCTAGCTGACAAGACGGGTCTGGCGAAGAAACAAATCAATGAAGTACTGGAAGAACTTACCCAACTGGCGTATAAAGAAGCCAAGCACGGCTTCACATTGCCGGGAATAGGAAAACTTGTGGTGCAACAGCGTAAGGCGCGCACCGGCCGTAATCCTGCAACGGGCGAGCAGATCAAGATTCCGGCCAAGCGCGTGTTGAAGTTCCGAATTTCCAAGGCCGCCAAGGACGCCGTGACGCCCTCAAAGAAGTAGCAGCGGCTCAGCTTGGCAGGTATATGCACTTTTGTGGAATCGCGCGGGCGTAACGGACTTCAAGAAGGTCTGCTACGCCCGCGTGTTCTATTTCCATTGCATCGTGACCGAGAGTGTACGCCTCGGTGTTCGCCAGAGGCGGCGTGAAAGCCTTGCGCTTTAATCGCTATGATGATGGCGCGCCAGTATTCCTTTATGCCTCACGAAGAGCTTACGCCTGGCCAGGCACGGGCACTGGATCCACGGGATAATCCAGGTCAAAATCCAGTTCTTCCGGCACGATCGACAGGTCCGAATCCATGGCGTCCTCCCACCTAATCCGTTCACCGGTGTAGGCGGCCATACGGCCCATGACGGCGGTCAGCGTCGAGTACGCGATTCGCCGGCCTTCGTTGAAATAGGGGCCTTCGTTGCGGATGCTGTTGATCAGGTTGATTTGTTCCTGAACCGACGGGTCGATGCCGAAATCCGCCATATCGCGCGCGTTGCTTTGCCCCTGCGTGCCCGTTACGTCGATGAAATTGCCCGTGGCGGTTCCGGCGGGCCACCACCGCGAGAAGCTGTAGAAATGCACGCCGCCGGGATACTCGTAGTCACAAGTAAAGTTGTCCCAGATGTCGCCGTACTCTTCTTCGTCCGGCATCCAGGCGCGCCCGCCCGAAGCGAACACATTCTCTGGCGGGCTGTCCATGACCCAGTTGATGACGTCGATTTGATG
>PUMX01000204.1 GCA_003552485.1 Candidatus Hydrogenedentota bacterium | reverse complement strand
TGCTGCAAGGATCCGTGGACGACGTAGCCGTGGATCTCCGCCACGGTTCGCCCACCTTCGGTCGGTGGGTTGGCGAGACGTTGTCCGCGCAAAACGGGCTGGCGCTATGGGTTCCTGAGGGTTTTGCCCATGGGTTCCTGGCCCTCGAGGACAACACACTGGTCCTATACAAGTGCACGGCCATTCATGCACCGGAGTCGGAACGTTCCGTCGCGTACAATGACCCGGCGATCGGCATCGAGTGGCCCATCGAGCCCACGCTCGTGTCGGAGAAAGACCAGGCGGCCCCGCGATTGCGCGAAGCCGAACACAATTTCCGGTATCCCACCGACGAGGCGTAGCGTCAGGCGCTTACGCAAAGTGTTTTCCCCGGCGTTTCACCGGATTGATCATGTCATCTGGTGGATGCGCTCGAACCAGGGAGCCGTGTCGTGCGCTTGATTGATCGGCGCGCTTGGCATACAATGGCTGAAGCAGATGTTCAGGTAGTGAAACAGAGGATATGCCCATGAGTAAAATAATCAACGATGGCAGCTATTGGCGTGAATTCGAGAACAACAACATCACGCATTCGGCTGCTCATTACCTGATGGCGATTGACAGCCTGCGCGATCAGTTGGGGTATGCGCGCGTGACCGATGTGGCCGAAATGCTCGAGGTGTCGCGCGGCGCGGCCTCTATGAGTATTTCCCAGCTTAAGAAACGGGGCTGGGTTGCGGAAGATCCGAACCGGTTTCTCCTCCTTACCGACGAAGGTAAGGAAATCGCGCACCATGTTGAACATAACTTCCGCATACTGTCCAAGTTTTTTGAGGAAGTGCTTGGCGTTTCCCGCGAACTGGCCATGGCCGACGCTTGCAAGATGGAGCATCTAATGAGCCTGGAGACCGGCCAACATCTGGTGTGGCTCATGCGCTATATTCTCAGCGACGAAAAGCGCGCGGCCCAAGTTCACAACGCGTTGCGGCGCTTCGAGGAAGGCCGTGAGGACACGTCCGAGACATGCCCTCTATGCGCCTCCGACGATGAGTGTATCGCGGATACGCATTGCGGCGAAACGGCCAGCGGTGAGTGAACCAGCGCCGGCAAGGTTTCGTTATGAGCGCAACCCGCCCGGCGCCGTCAGTCGGGTTGCCTAGAACCTCGATTGATGGTTGAAATGCTGACGGTCTCAGGACCGGCCGCCGGCTTCGTGGCGCATTAGCGTGACGCCTCGTCTTTGTTGATCCATTGCCCGTGAACGGGCGTAATTTGGCCTTGAAGAACTGTGGGGCTGGGGGCTTTGGTTATGGGCCGATTCACACTGCTCGCTACCGCGCTTTCGCTTGCCGCCATTCACGCCTTGGGAGACGAACTGCTCAAGACTGAATCCGTTCTGTACCCTTCCGAAGTGGTGGAGCGGGTGCGCGCGAACGTCGAACGGGACCCATGGGCGGCTTCCGTGCGTGATGTGGTCGTCGAAAATGCGGCGCCCTGGCGCGCCATGAGCGACGACGAACTGTGGGAGCTCATGTTTTGCGCCACGTTGCCGCGATCGTGGATGGTGTGGTCCGATGGTTATTCGCCGGCCACGGGTGACCCCGTGCCGATGTATAACTGGATCATGGACGCCCTCGAACACCCGTGGAAAGTTAAATGCCCTCATAGCGGTGATCTTTTCCCTACGAATGACTTCAAGGCATACTACGAATCCGGCCTCAATGAAGCGCGCGTGTTTGATCCCGATCTGGCGGACGATTCTCTTCTGTACAACACCGGCCACCCCGATCCCGACGACCCCCTGCATCTGTTTGGAGTTGACGATGGCCACGGCTATGTCAATGAGAAAGGCGAGCGCTGGCGCTTCATCAACGCGTACCTCATCTATGGGCAGTGGAAACAGGCGGTGCTCGGCGGCATCCGCAATCTCAGCGCCGCCTATTTGCTTACCGGCGATGCCGAGTACGCGCGGAAAGCGGGCATCCTCCTCGACCGTGTGGCGGATTTCTATCCCACCTTTGATTTTGGTCCGCAGGGGGTGATGTATGAGGGTCCCGCGGCCGCCGGATACGTCTCGACCTGGCACGACGCATGCGAAGAGACGCGCGAGATGGCCTTGGCCTACGACATGATCTTCGAGGCTCTGCGCGCCGACGACGAGCTGGTCGCCTTCTTGTCAGATAAAGCGCAAGCCCATGGCCTAGACAATCCCAAGGAATCTTTCGCAGACGTCCAGCGCAATATTGAAGGCCGCATCTTTCGCGATGCGCTCGAGAACATCCATAAAGTGCGTTCGAACTACCCGCGCACCGATGTCTTGAAGGCTATCCTTCTCAAAGTATTGGGCGAGCCGGAAGAGGCGTTCTGGGAAGTCGTGGAGCCCATGCTCGAACGAGCGACCGCTGTGGATGGCGTAACGGGCGAGAAGGGGTTGTCCGGTTACGCGAGCTTCACCATAGCCGGAATGGCGCTGTTTCTCGCCGAATGCGCCAAAGCCGACCCCGGTTTTCTAGAAGAAGCCATCGAACGGTGTCCCCGGCTCGAAGAGACATACCGCTTCCATATCGACACGTTCTGCCTGGATCGCTACTACCCGCAGTCCGGCGATTCCGGCCACTTCGCCGGCCCCGTGGACAGCTACGTGGGCATGGGCTTCCCGAAACCGGGTAAGGGCGGCCGCTATGGAGATCAGGGCCTCATATGGTCGCCGTTGCCCCCCTCTTCGTACCGGTTGCTGTGGGATCTCTATGAAGCCACGGACGATCCGGCCTATGTTCAAGTGCTCTATCGCGAGAACGGCCGTGAACTCGCCGGGCTCCCCTATGACATCTACGGCGAAGATGCCGAGACG
>PUMX01000188.1 GCA_003552485.1 Candidatus Hydrogenedentota bacterium | reverse complement strand
CGTGAGCGCACGCCGGCCCACTATCCCATCCGCCACTATCCGGACATCACCCACATTGTTCGTTGCCAGTACCCCCACAACCAGTTGGATCCCGTGTTCTCGATTGCGCTCACCCGCCAGGGCATCAACCCGCAACCCCGGCACTCACAATTCATTCACAACCGGTTCGCCCCATTCACGAACGGGTTCCTCACGTACTCCGACGGTTCACACGACAACGTCAACAAAACGGTGTGGACTCGCCTCGGTTGGGACCCGAACGAAAGTCTTCGCGAGATTCTGATGGATTACGCCCGGTTCTTCTTGCGGCCCGACCTTGCCGAGGATGCCGCGGACGCGATCTTCGGGCTTGAAGAAAACTGGGACGGGCCCGCCATTGACAATGGCGGCATTACCGGCACGCTGCGCGAATGGGAGCGCATCGCGGACGCCATGCAAGATGAGCTCACGGGCGAGGATGCTAACTGGCGTCTTCAGATGATGCTGTTTCGCGCGACCATCGACGCTTACGCACGCTATCGGCTCATCTACGAACAGCAACTCGAAGCGGAAGCCTGCGAGGCCATTCTTGCTCACATGGACGATCCCGCTGTGGCCATGGAAACGGCGGAAGCCATCCTCGAACGCGCCGAAACCGACGGTGTCCAGCATCATCTTCGCGATCGCATTGTCGAGATGGCGGAAGATTTGTGGCAGTCCATCGGCCTGCAGACAGACATTGCAACATACCAGGTGCACAGCACTCAGCGGGGCGCGGTGCTCGAGTATTTGGACACGCCGCTAAACAGCCGCTACTGGATCGAGGACGAATTCGAGCGGTTGCGCGCTAAGGATGACGAGGAAGCGGTCCGAACGCGGCTTCACACAATCGCCACCTGGCAGAATCCCGGCGAAGGCAGCTTCTACGATGACTTGGGCAACGTCGGCAATTCGCCCAACGTCCTCTATACGGGCGGGCCGAGCGGCCATCCCATGCAATACCGTCAGCCCACCGGCGGCTATTGGGCGCCCGACGGCAATCGCGCGCGGTTCCGGTATGGCTGGTGGCACACAATGAACAATCCCGAGGGGATCCTCTATGAGCACCTAGACCCAGACGCCGAGTATTTGTTGCGCGTCTGCGGTTACGGTGACGCGGAGCCACGGGGCGATGGCGAGCTGTTGGAGCCCACGGATTACGACCGGGAAGAAGGCGGCTTCAAAGATTTTCCCGTCCCCCGGGAGCTCTATGCAGATGGCGAGTTGGAGGTCACCTTCGACGAACTAGACGAACGCCACCTTAATTGGCGCGAATGGTCGCGAATGGCCGAAGTCTGGTTGTTGAAGCAATAACGCGCGAGGGTTCCGGTGTTGTCCATCACCTAGGAGAAACGTTTGATGTATCGCATACTTGCCGCCGCCGTAATCGTTGCAGCGTCGCTCACGGCAACTTCCACGGCGGCTGTCGATCTGTCCAATGCCACAGTAGTCATGCGCTCGGGCGAGCTTGCGCCGGCCGAACGCATGGCCGGAATCATTTTGGCGGAGGAGATCGAGAAGAAGACTGGCCTGCGTTGGGAACGCCGAACGGATTGGCCGGACTCCGGCCCGGTCATCGCCGTTACTGCGGGTGATGAAGAGACGCTCGCTGGGCGAGCTGTTCCCCGTCGCGCTAGCGAAGGCCTGCCGGAACACGAAGCCGAGGGCTATCGCCTCGTTACCGATCTGTCCGGCGCGGATCCGGTCATCTGGATCACCGGCGCGGACAGCCGCGGCGCCATGTTTGGCGCGGGGCATCTTCTGCGCAGCCTCGATTGGACGCCGGGCGCGGTCTTTCTTGCGGAGCCGCTCAACGTAGCCACGGCGCCGGAGTATCCTCTGCGCGGTCATCAGCTCGGCTACCGCTACCAGGCGAATTCCTACGACGCCTGGGATGCCGACACCTATGAACAGTACATTCGCGATCTCGTGGTTTTCGGCACGAACGCCATCGAACAGATTCCTTTTCAGGATGAGCGCGAAAGCCCTCATTTTCCTGTATCTCGGCGGGACATGAACCGCATTCTGAGCGAGATTGCCTACGACTACGAACTCGAGTACTGGGTTTGGACGCCCGCCACGTTCCATCTTGGAGACGAGGCGCAGCGAGCCGAGCATCTGGCCGAGCACCAACAACTGTACGAGGACTGCCCGCGCCTTGACGCCGTATTCTTTCCCGGCGGCGATCCCGGTCAGAATCACCCCGAATATGTGCTGCCGTTTCTCGAAGATCTTGCGGATCTGCTGGCCGACACCCATCCCGACGCCGAGATCTGGCTCTCACTTCAGTGGTTCGATGATCCGATGGTCGATGAGGTGTTTGAGTATCTTGACCGCGAGGATCCCGATTGGTTTGCCGGCATGGTCATGGGACCCGGCGCGCCGCCGCTCATCCCAACGCGCGAGCGGTTGCCGGAGCGCTATAAGCTCCGGCATTACCCCGACATCACGCATACCATTCGCAGCCAGTATCCCACGCCTTGGTGGGATCCCGCCTACAATGCGACGCTCGGCCGCGAACCCATCAACCCCGAGCCGTTGCGGTACGGGTTGGTGCACAATACGTTCGCCCCGTATACCGATGGTTTCATCACGTATGCAGACGGCATGAACGACGATGTGAACAAGGTTGTATGGAGTATGCTCGGTTGGGATACGGCCCGGCATGTTCGCGATATTCTGGTGTCTTACAGTCGTTACTTCTTCGGCGCGGAACTCGCCTACCCCGCGGCGGACGGCATCCTATCGCTCGAACAGAACTGGCGGGGACCGCTCTATGAGAACGCCGACGTGGACGCTACACTTACGCCCTGG
>PUMX01000514.1 GCA_003552485.1 Candidatus Hydrogenedentota bacterium | reverse complement strand
CCCCCGCGACGAGCACCTCGAAGGCCGCTTCCAACTCTACGCCGAAGACGGCCAAACCCCGATCGGCGAACCCACGCCCGCCCGCATACACGGTGGCCTAATCTGGCGCGTCGAGATAGAGGAGTGAAGTCGACGCCATGCCACGGTGTTATGAACGGGACCTTCGAGTCAACAGCGCCGCCGCGTTAGCGTTGGCGGCTGTCCTAGGCCTGTTTGGATGCGAACTGCTCGACGAACTCAGCGACTTCTATGTTATGGATAATCAGTATGAGTCTGCTGAGGAAGCGCGCTCTGCTGATGCGGTATCCGCCGGTGCGCCAGTCGCCACATATTGGCTGCCAGGACTCATTCCGGACTCCGCTACTGAGATCAAAGAACGCCGTGTACTGGATGGTAGCTTCCTTTGGGTAACGTTCTCGTTTTGCGCATCGGATTACGAAGCGATGGTGGAGCCCTGCCTGGAAGTCGATCAGCCGGTAGTTCGGTTTCCGAGAGATCCCAACAGATTCGGAGGCGAAGAGGTAATAGACTGGTGGCCGGAAGATCTACAGACTGGACAATCGGCCTATGCTTTCTTCCGTTGCTATTCCGATTCGGATTCGGAATACGGCGCCGTAAAGCGCCAAACCGCTTGGCTTGCTGTGGACGTTACGCAAGGCCAGGCGTATTACTGGCATACGCGATGATCAGTCGGACGCGGGCGGTGCTGAAGTCAGTGCCTTTGATCTGGAGCATGCTTGGCTATTTCAAAATGAGTCGATCGATATGAGCCGAATTCCGGATAGCGAGTATATGCAAGTGTTGCGAGCGTTCTTCGAGTACGGCGAGATAACATCAAGGATGCAGGCCAGGTCCTTCCTGTACTTTGCGATGCTCTTTGTTATCATCGGATTAAATTCTTGGTGTCTGCGTCTGATTTCGCCTACGGCTTCGTATATCCTCACGTCGATTCTGCTTCTGGCGCTGTTGGCGGCATCTGTATCCAAGTACGTTTCAAACAGAGATCTTAATGTCCCTCTTGCCAGGTTTGGATTTTACCCGTGGCGAAACGAGCTCGAAGACTTTTACGAACGTAAGTACAAGAAGGGCATGGGAGAATGAGGCGTCTCGCAATCCGCCCGATCCAGCGTCTTAGCCGTTGGCGCGAATGCTTCACCGTTGGCATAGTCTTACCTAAGGTCTGGAAGTACTTGGCCATCGGCGCATTAAGCTCCATTTACTTGAGGTAAGATGTCAGGATGTCACGATGGAGTGGATAGTGGCGCCTCCTGCAGTCGCAACCATGCGAGCTCGACATGCTCGCGCTTGAATAGGCGCGCTTTGCGTGTATTCCAAGTGTGCAGCTGTGTTAATGCGGCGTCGAGCGTCTGCGCAGGCTCACGGTGTAGTCCATGATGGGCAATCCAATGAACACTTGCAAGCAGTTCCATCCCGAAGGGGGATTCAAAGTTCTCGATAAGATGGACTACGCGGTTCAGGGGCTGGTAAATCGTGTTCCTCCGCTCTGCAAACTGTCTGGCCTCAACAATTGCCTCCGGCAACGGCTGAAGGGGAGTCTCGGGTCGGTTCTGCCCGTCCGCGAATCCTTTAACGAAGTGTCCCTCGATTCGATTGAGCACATGGCGAAGCTCGTCGGCATAGGGTCCGTACACAAGCGGCTTGAATCGTAAACGCAGTTGCTGACCGGCTTCTTGTAGGAAGTACGCAAGCTTCTGAAGCTCTAGCAAAGACAATCGATACTCCCATCCGGTTGCGAGATAACTCTCCATCATGAGCAGCACACTTGCGCGGCCTTTTGTCATTCGCGGCCTTGTTGTGCGGTCTACCATGTCATCCGGGGCTGGCGCTCCCTTCGGCTCATACACATACACTTGGATCCCTTCAAGACTCCCCAGCGCTTCCTCTATGAGCGGAAAAACTGTCTTCCACGAGAGTCCTCCAAGACCGCAGCCAAACGGAGGCACAGCGATCGAACGAATCTCCAACCGCTCGATGTGCGAAACCAAGTCGTTCAGTCCGGCCGCAATGTCGTCAATGCGCGCTCGATCGCGCCAACGCCGCTTCGTTGGGAAGTTGATGATCCAACGCGGGCCATGCAATTCCTGGACATTGTGTACAAACACCCGTCCCGGCTGAACCTCGCCCTCCTCACACGCTTGCCGATACGCCTCGAAATTCTCCGGAAATGCCTTTTTGAACTGCAACGCGATGCCTTTGCCCATCACGCCTTCCGTATTTACGGTGTTGACGAGTGCTTCGGCGTCAGCCTCAAGCAAGTTGCCATGTCGCAGTTCCAGCATAGCCTGTTCCTATGTATTAGTAGTACCAGCCGGGTTCGATTTTGACCGGCGGACGATGCTCGCGATCGAACATTGCCAGAATCTGGCGCACTTCTGCACCCACCGCCCCGTCAACTACCCCAATGGCCTCGACCGCCGTCCACGGAAACCAATCATACACCAAGAACTCCGCTTGTTTGAATGGTCGGCGTTCATCCCCTCCCCAGCTATTCGCGTGAATGATCTCCCACCGTAGGCGGTGTAGATCATCAAGGCTGTCAAAGTAATCCGCTTCCGGTGGTTCGGCGTGGCGATCCGTGAACGCGCAGGGCCGTCCCGTCTTCACTGCCGTCTGTACCGAACTCACCAGATGGACAACCCGTTTCTGTCCGCCCTCATAACCGTCCACAAGACCGCGCCCGATCGCGTACAGCATAACCGAACGGGGACAAAAGTTAAACGGCACATAGTCGCCAAGGCAACCTCCGGCCGCGATGAGCACCGGACGATTCATCCGGCGCTTCTTAATGTGCTCGTACCCGATTCTCACGGGATTGCATG
>PUMX01000540.1 GCA_003552485.1 Candidatus Hydrogenedentota bacterium | reverse complement strand
GCGGAAAGCATACGCGCTGTTTTCCAAGGAAGCAGCCGGCTCCGCCTCAGCGCGCTGGCCTTGTCTACATGGGCGCCGTGTGCTCTTGGCGCTTGCTGATTCCTAACTTTCTTACTTCGACGAATAGCTGATAGCGCCGCCTCCCACCCGCCCTGACAAAAGCGCACACCCTTTCTGACTTGCCGGCCAAAATGAAGCATGCTAACGTAGTCTAGGTGGTATGATGATCTGAATACGCGAACGGATGACCAACACAGGAGCGGGACCATGAGAATTCGGTGTACACGCAGGACTTTTCTGGCGAGCGCAGGCGCGGCCATGGCCGGATTGACACTGGGCGGGCCGTCCTTTGCCGAACACAACGCGAAGCGCTTGTCGCCGCTGGAGACGTTGAATATCGCAGGTATCGGCGTCGGGGGGCGCGGCGGCGGAAATGTGCGGGCGATGAGTGATGAAAACATCGTGGCGCTGTGCGACGTGGACGACAGGCGCGCCGCGAACGCTTACGAGCGCTGGCCCGACGCGGCGCGCTACACTGATTTCCGGCGGCTGTTCGACGACATGGCGAACGACATCGACGCGGTCGTTATCTCGACGCCTGACCATACCCACGCCGTCATCGCGTTGGCCGCCATGGAGCTGGGTAAGCACGTTTACCTTGAAAAGCCCATTGGCCACAGCATCAAGGAAAACCGCGCGCTGCTTGACGCGGCCCGCCGTTATGGCGTGGTTACCCAAATGGGCAACCAGGGTATGGCGCACGAAGGCTTGCGCGAAGTTTGTGAGATGATATGGACTGGCCTGCTCGGCGACGTGCGCACTGTTCATGTGTGGGACGATTCGACGGACATGTATCCGCATGTCGAACGCCCCACTGAGGAACAGGAAATCCCCGAGCATCTGGATTGGGATCTCTGGCTTGGCCCCGCGCCGGAACGGCCCTACCATGAGGACTACGCTCCACATCGTTGGCGCGGTTGGTGGGATTTCGGCGCCGGAGCGCTAGGCGACATGGGCTGTCATCTCATGAACCCCGCGTACATGGCCTTGCAGTTGGGCGCGCCGGATAGTGTCGAGGTCGTGCGCGAATACGGGCTGACCGAAGAGAGCCCGCCGGAATCCTCGGTCATCCGGTTCGATTTTCCCGCGCGCGAGACAATGGACGCCGTAACGCTGTACTGGTATGACGGCGGCGAACTGCCGGAACCGCCCGAGGATACGCCGGACGAGATACGCGAGTTGATTCCCACGACCCGGGGCGGCGTCATCTACGAGGGCTCGAAAGGCAACCTGTTTACCCATCGCCGCGATGCCGAGAACCGGGTGCTCTGGCCCGAGGAATTGGAGGAAGAACGGGCTGACGTTCCCGAGTTGTTGCCCCGTTCGATTGGCCACCACGCGGAATTCATCCAGGCCTGCAAGGGCGGGGTCGAACCTTGGTCGAACTTCGAATACGCGGCGCCTTTTACCGATACCGTGATGTTGGGCAACGTCGCTTTACGCGCCGGTGAAAAGATCGAGTGGGACGGCGAGAAGGTCACCAACGTCGAGGCGGCCAATGAGTTTCTTCACCGTGAATACCGCGATGGCTGGACGTTGGGCTAAGCGGGCCCGCCCGCAACCCAGCGTGTTCGCCTAAGAGCGCCGGGGCGAATAATCCCCATTCAGCGGAGGATTATTCGCCCCGAGAGGATGTCCCACTTCTTCATATTGAATTCTGATTGCGACAGCACACCCTTGGACTTCAGATCGTGCAGTTCCCGCAATAACTGAACGGCCGCGCTCACCTGTTGCGAGGGCTTGTTGGACAACTGGCTTTTCAGCGCATCGAATTCGCCACGACTGATGACGCCTTCCCTCTCCAGCCGCGCCATTTTTTCGATCTCCTCCGCCATGCTGACGGGCTGGCTCATTGGGGCCGTCGAGACCACATTGATGTCGTTCATTATCATGGCCTCATCCAGATCCGAAGTCAGGTTCGCGTATTTTCGCCCAAGCGCGAGCGCGCGCTGTCTGACGTCGGGGTTTCCCGGGTTGTTCTTGATCTCCTGCAAAGCGTGTTCGTAGGCGGCCTTGGCCTCCGCCTTTGGTTTCTCGAACAACACATATCCGAGCCACGAGAGAACGCCTAAGCCCAACAGTATCCCAAGACAGCCTAAGGCGCATCCGTCCGGACCGCCTGTGTCGGCGCTCTGAATAAGCACGGATCTGGAGCGACGGGCCGACACTTGCGCGCCGTCGTCTGTTGCAGCCTGGTTCATTAGCGTCGCCTCTGTCGTGCGGCATGGACACGTCGCGTCTGTACAGCGCACGCCTCACCGTAAACGAACTTCGCATGCCGTACAGACGGTTTTGTCGCGTGGGCTAGTATACCTTGCCTTCATTGTGATCCCAACCGGCTTCTCCACCATGCCAAGTGGTAGCCAATCGGCGGGCAAAGGTTTCTGTGGAGATAACCGGTGAACAACCGCGGTTCACCAACATTGATCGGATGCTTTGAAAGATTTCTTCTGTTTTGGCGCCGAAATCCGGTATTCTACGGCAAGCCCATTTGATTTGAAGTGGATGCGCGCTTCGGCCCGGCCTGCGCGGCTGGATTCGGCAATGGGTCTGCGGCCTGAAGGCGCCGGTTACTGGGATCGCAAATAGTGGGGAGATGCTCGATATGGCTACACATTCAAACTTCTGCAATTGTTCAGCGTCGGGTTGCTGCGGCGTATCCGCTCCGCAATTGACGCGGCGGCAGTTTATGGCGGGCGCAGGCGCGGTCACGGTAGGCGGTGCGCTGTCCGCGAATGCGGGCGGAACGTCCGTGAGAGCGGCGGCTGCCTCACAACCCGGGCGAG
>PUMX01000570.1 GCA_003552485.1 Candidatus Hydrogenedentota bacterium | reverse complement strand
TGGATCGAAACGCCCACGAACCCGCTCATGAATCTGGTTGATCTAGCGGGCGTTCAAGAGATTGCGAAACAGCGTGGGATCATGACCCTGTGCGACAATACGTTCCTGTCGCCCTATTATCAACGTCCCCACGAATTCGGCGTGGACCTCGTGTTGCACAGCACCACTAAGTACATCAATGGGCATTCCGATGTCGTGAGCGGAGCCATTACCGCACGCGACGAGGCAGCCGCCGAGTATGTACATCACTTGGCCCATTGCACCGGGGCCGTCGCGGGACCTCAGGATTGTTTTCTGGTGCTGCGCGGTATTAAGACCCTGCCTTTGCGTATGGAAGAGCACAATCGGAACGCGCTCGCCATCGCGCGTTGGCTTGAGGCGCATCCGAAGGTTGCCGAGGTGTTACATCCCGGGCTCGAAAGCCACCCTCAATATGAGCTTGCACGAAAGCAGATGACAGGCTACGGCGGCACATTCGCCTTTCGCATAAAGGGCGGCGAAGCGGAGGCGTTCCGGCTGCTGGGCGCGGTCAGGCTGTTTACCTTGGCGGAATCCTTGGGCGGCGTCCAGTCGTTGATCGAACATCCGTGGAGCATGACGCACGCCTCGATGCCCGAAGAAGCCAGAGAGAAGATGGCGATCACCGGTGATCTCATCCGCATCTCAGTGGGCATCGAGGACTGCGACGACCTCGTCGCCGATCTCGAGCAGGCCTTCACCCAAGTATGATCCAGCGCCCTGCGGCTGTTTTGCAATAGTGGCTGGAACGTTAAGGAGTGACGAGTCTCTGCTCGCTCATTGCATCACTCTGGGGTTGAGCGTTAGGCTAAAGCTAAGTCTGCTTTTCGGGGATCGCCACGTCTACAGCCGGCGTACGGACTCAGGTGCCCGGCGAGGACGTCAGTCCACGGCTATTGGAGAACAACCGTCGAAGGAGAACAATTGTGAGAGCCGCATGCATCTATGAGAATGGCGATCTGGAGTGCATTCGGGTTGAGGATCTTGAAGAACCACAACCCGCCGACAACGAAGTTGTGGTCGAGGCGCGCGCCGCTGCATTGAACCATCTCGACATCTGGGTGCGTCGAGGCCGGCCAGGCCATGAACTGCGCTTTCCGCATATCTTGGGATCCGATGCCGCCGGCATCGTGGTTGAACGAGGCGCGGGTGTAGACAGCGTGCAGATCGGCGATGAAGTGGTGATTAATCCCGGTCTCTCGTGCAATATGTGTGAGTTCTGCCGCCGGGGCCAGCACAGCGAATGCCTACACTTCGGCCTTATCGGGCTTAACCGGCCCGGAACTTTCGCCGAGCGCATCGCCGTTCCCGCGCGCAACGTGTTTCCCAAGCCCGACTATCTCGACTACCAAGAGGCGGCGGCATTGCCCCTTGCGCACTTGACGGCTTGGCGCATGCTGATGAGCCGCGCCGTCATGCGGCCAGGCGAAACCGTGCTTATTCATGGGATTGGCGGCGGCGTGGCGCTTGCCGCCTTGCAGCTTACCAAGCTGTTTGGGGGCGTCGCCATCGTGACCAGCTCATCCGATGACAAACTGGATCGGGCGCGCGACATGGGCGCCGATTTCACCATCAACTACATTAAACAGCCAAGCGTCGCCGTCGAGGTGAAAGATATCACACACGGACGCGGGGTCGACATTGCTTTCGACACGACGGGCGCGGCGACCTGGGATATCAATTTCGCCGCCGTGCGCAGGGGCGGACGAATCGTTCACTGCGGCGTAACCACGGGCCCCGAAGCGATGGTCAACATCAGCGCGCTCTACTGGAACCACATTACGGTAATGGGATCAACCATGGGCTCCGACGAGGACTTTCGTCAATTGCTGAAGGCATCGGAAACTGCCAGGCTGCGGCCAGTTGTCGACGTGATCTTGCCCCTCGAGCACGCTCTTGAAGCCACGGGTCGAATGGAAGAAGGCGGGCAATTTGGCAAGATTGTGCTTGTGCCGGGCGAAAGCGCGGCCGGCGAGCAAGATGAAATCGGCGCCGTGAGCTAGACGCCGTGGCGGGCCCGTGCGGCGCGATCAGGCGAATACGGCATACGCAAGAGCGCTCTCCCAGTTATCACCGAACCGGGAGAGCGCTCTTCGAGATCAAAAGCGGCGCAGAAAGCCTCGCCGCGCCTCATTCCACAAGTTGTCGGCGTATCACAAAGCCGGCGGCAAGCCCCAGAACAATCACGGCAAACAGAACAATGGGCGCCGCGCCAAGTCCCCTGCGCGCCTGCTGCTCCCCTGGAGTCTGCGCGGCCTCATCTTCGTCCTCTATGGCGGCTTCCGGCGCATCACCTTCTTCGGCTTGGATTTCTTCTGCGCGGGCGAGGAGCTGGCGATCCTGCGGGCCATCTTCGGCCACGTCCCATTGTGGGTCATCCGTGGGCTGCGCCTCATCGCCGTCGAACATATCACCCATCGGCGTCCGGCGTGGCGTGGCTTCATCGTTTTCTTCACCGATGCGCCCGCTATCAATGGACTCCGGCGTCGGAATATCGGAGCGCGATCCGTCGGCGCGTTCCAAGGCCCGAGCCAACGCGTCGTGACTTCGTCGGCCGGAACCATCGGCGTCAGGGTCATCATCGGGTAAGGCGCGCGGACGCACGGGAGGCGCCGCGCCATTGCGGCCAGTGGCGCCGGGTTGGGCTGGATCACGGGAGGAAAGCGGCTCCGTTTGTGAGGTTTGAGGCGCCGCCGACGGGTCCGCGCCGTTCTCGCGAGTCCGGGTCTGTTGAGTGTCCTGATCGGATCGCTCTCCGTCGTTCTCAGCCTCGCCGCTTTCTTCCTCGTCGTCTGTATCCGGCTCTTCGCGCCCTTGATCCAAGTTGATCG
>PUMX01000059.1 GCA_003552485.1 Candidatus Hydrogenedentota bacterium | reverse complement strand
CGGTCTCCGGTCTCGCCTATGCTTATAATCGTGCCGGACTGGCGTAACTGGTTGGCATACACCAGCGAGACGAACCTCTGGCTGCTTTACGGTGCGCGGTTACGGCGCGTTTTCGCTTGATTGCGCGGGGACAGCGGCGGAAGCGTCGAGCGTGTCGCTGGGCGCGGAGGCCTCGCTGGCGGGCTGGGGCAGTGTGCGGGTTAGGATCAAGGGGACCACGAGGAACGCGGCGGCGAGGGTGTAGGCAACGGCTGCGCTGAATCGCCAATATAGGATCGAGGCCAGGAGCGGCCCGACGGTCCGGGCCAACGCGCCTAGCGAACGGAACACGCCTAGGATGCGTCCCTGTTCGCTTGGCGGAGCGTACAGGGAAGCCAGCGTGGTGAGACACGGAACCACTTGCGCCGCGCCCACGGCCATGAGTAACAGCCCGGCGTATACCCAGGCCACATGCCCGCTATGCCCAACCAGCAACAGCCCTGGGATCACGCAGCCCAACCCGTGGATCGCCATGCGGCGCACGCCGACGCGGTAAGAGTGCGCCTGCACATAGCCGCCTTGTGTTAGCACAAGCATGACGCCCGTGAATAGCAGCATATACGCGATTTGGCGCGGACCATAGCCGAAGCGTTCCGCGGCGAGGAACGTCAGGGCGAACTCCGTGCCGGAGAACGCGACGATGAACAGAAAGTACGCGAGGTTGGCGCGCGCAACGTTGGGGGCCGACTCGGTCCGAAACAGCTTCACGGGGTTTATGGGCCGTTGCGCGGTGACGCCTGGTTCTTGCTGGTGGGTCTCGGGCAGGCGCCAGGCGACCATGCACCAGTTGGCCACCGCAAGCAAGAACGCGAGCGCGGCGGGCGTTGAGAAAGGATTCACGCCATAGGCGGCGAGCTGCGGCCACATTTGGCTGAGGTCGAGCTCGGAGGCGAATCCGCCCAATACCGGCCCGCAGATGAAACCGGCGCCCAACGCGATTCCGATGATGGCCATGCCTTTCGAGCGCTGCTTTGCGCCCGTCACATCCGCGACGACCGCCGTAGCCGTCGAGATGTTGCCGCTCATCATGCCGCCAACCATGCGGGCCAGCACAAGGATGGTAAATGTGCCGGCGACGAACCACAGCGCATACGAAACCGCCAGGCCCGCGATGGAAACGAGTAGGATGGGCTTGCGGCCGAAGCGATCGGACAAGCTGCCCAGTATGGGCGCGCAAACGAATTGCAGCAGCGCGTAAACCGAGCCCAGCGCGCCGCCGAACAGGACCGTGATGCTGATCTGCCCGGAGACGCCGACCCATTCGCTGAACCGGTTTAGCGCCACCACCAGCGCGCCAAGCAGCCCCGCCGACCCTTGCTCGAACAGATAATGTTCAAGCATGTGCGGAAACAGCGGGAAGATGATGGAAAACCCCACGAGATCGAGGAATATGGTGAAGAACACCACGTGGAGCACTGAGCGGCTTTCAGCGCTCAGGGGCTCTTTTCCAGCGGAATCCATACGTGAGGCCGCGCCGGACATGATCTCCTTCCCTGCGCTCGCATGATGAGCGGGCGCTATGCATAACAAGGCGTCGCGTAGGACAGCGCAGATCCGGCGGCCCGCCCGGCTGATGCTGGCTCAACCGGGCCGTCCGGCGCACATTGGCTTCACCAGGCCGTCACGCCCTTGATTACACGGCCACCAGTCGGCGGGCGCTAACTCAGCGTTGGCGGTTTCGGCAAGTCGAGGTCGGTATCATTCACGTGGTTGAAGTAATTCGTGAAGACCGACAACGCATAGTTCGCCACAACTTCCGCGATGTGGCCGTCCGTGTAGCCCGCGGCGCGGAATGCGTCGAGGTCTTTATCGTCGACCCAGCCCTTCTTTTCGTGGACCGCCTTGGCGAACGTCACCACCGCGGCGAGTTTGGGATCGGACATCTGCGCCTTGCGCGCTTCGACGGTCTGCTCGTCCGAGAGCCCGGCCTGTTTGCCGAGCATGGTGTGCGCCGCCACACAGTAGCCGCATTGGTTCGCTTCACCAATGACGAGCATGATGGCTTCCCTTTCCTCGCCAGTCAACAGTCCCTTCTCGAGCGCGCCCGACATGGCCAGGTAGGCGTCCAGCACGGCCGGTGAATTCGCCATGCCCTTGAAGATGTTGATTTCCGTGCCTTTGAGTGGTCCCTCGAACAGTTCTTTCGCCTTGCCCTCAGCTTGCGCTGGTTCAATAGTCTTCAATCGCGCCATCGTTACGCCCCTCCTGGGTTGTTTATCCATTGGTCAACATAGGTGCTGTTCGCGCTTTGGGGATCATCGGCCTGGCGTTGCCAGGCGCCGGACCGGTGTTCCCCCACAGGTGCTTAACTCTCTGCGGGAAGCAGAAATTCCATAACCGGGATCGTTGGAGCCGCGACAGTTTCCTGCTAAAATCTTATGTCCGTCCAAACTCATAGGGGAAGTCCGAACACGACAAGGGGGCGCAAGCCATGACGCGGGTCGGCTTCATTGGCTGCGGCGGCGCGCATGCGCAGCACTGCGATTACTTAAACCATTGTGAAGACGTTGTCCTAGCCGCGCACTGCGACATCGCGGAAGAACGCGCTGAGCGCGCCGCGAACCGATTCGGCGGCGAGGCGTACGTTGACGATGAGGCGCTTTTCGAGAAGGCCAAACTCGACGCCGTCTACGTGACCACGCCGCCGGATGTGCGCAATAACGTTATCGAGATGGCGGCCGCGCGTGGCGTCCATTTGTTCCTCGAGGCGCCTGTCAACCTCACCCGCGCCGGCGCCAAACGAGCAGGCGCCGCGCTGCGCAAGAGCGACGTCATCGTGAGCGCGGGTTACGCGTGGCGCTACTACGACACCATCGCCAGGGCCCGCAAGAAGCTCACCGGCAAGGCGGTGTCCCTGGTGACGGGATACTGGCACGGTATGATACCCAGGGCCCCGTGGCGCCGGCAGATAGACAGGAGCGGCGGACAAGTCGTTGAACGCACAACCCATGTCATCGATCTGATCCGGTACGTGTGCGGCGAGGTGGCTGAGGTGTATGCAGTGGGTTCGACCGGGTGCGCGACCAAGGCCAACCAGTACGACATCCATGACAGCAGCGCAATCACGATGCGTCTGAAGAGCGGCGCCACAGCGGCTGTTACCTCGTCTTATGTCGCCAATCACGGGGCCAAGGCGGGCTTCGAGATCATCACGCCCGAGGCAGTGTTCTCCTTCGATTCGGGCCGGCTCACTGTGGACGAGGCTGGGCGTAGCACCTCTTACACGCCGCAGAATGACATCCGCGCTGACCAGACCCGGGCATTCATTGACGCTGTGCAAAAGGGCAAGAAGAACGGCGTCCGCTCCACCTACAATGACGCGATGAAGACATTCCTCGTTACCGAAGCCGTAAACGAAAGCATGCGCTCTGGGTTGCCCATCAAACCGTAACTGCGGTCTCGATCTCCCATCCAACAGTAAAGGCGATCCCGGGCCGCTCTATCGGCGCGCGCCGAAACTCAGTTCGCCATCGGCACGATGCCGCGTTCCTCAAGGGTCGCCACGACGGCCGCCGCGCATTCTTCAAGGCTTTGCACCCCCGTGTCCACAACGATCTCCGCGCTCTCGGGTTCCTCATACGGCGCGCTGACGCCGGTAAACTCGGGAATCTCGCCGGCCCGCGCTTTCTTGTAGAGGCCTTTGGGGTCCCGCTCTTCGCAAATGGCCAAGTCGCACTTAACATAGATCTCGAAGAACGTGCCCTCGTCGGCGATGTTGCGCGCCTTGTCACGATCCGCGCGATAAGGGGAAATGAAAGCGGTGAGCGTAATGACGCCGGCCTCGGTAAACAACCGCGCCACTTCGCCGATGCGGCGAATGTTTTCCTCGCGGTCGTCCGGCGAAAAGCCGAGATCCTTGTTCAATCCGTGGCGGATATTGTCACCATCCAGAACGTACGTGCGGCAACCACGTTCGAACAACGTGTTTTCGACGGCGTGCGCCAGCGTTGATTTGCCCGAGCCCGAAAGCCCGGTAAACCAGAGCGTGACCGCCTTGTGCCCGTTCAGTCGTTCCCGGTCCGCCTTGGTAATGTCGGCGTGATGCCAAGTGATGTTCGTCGCTTTTGTCTTTTCTGCCATGAAACAGCTCCATTGCGGTTGAACCCTGGGATTGGTAGCGCTGCGTCCCGTCGAGACGCGCAAGGCGCGTAATGTATCACAGTCGCGCGGGAAATGGCATGCCGACCGCCAAATGGGAATGATACGCAATGCGCGCTTGACAGCCAAACGCCGGCCGCATTAATGACCGAGCGTTCATTAAGAAGCGCTTTCAAAGCGAGTAGCCGATTGTCGGCGCGCAAGCGCTCAAGATCGGGGACGCAAAGGCGATGTACCCTCAACCGTCAGGCCGCCGATTCTATTTCTGTTCGGATGTGCGTTCGTTTGCCTCGAGCAGTCGCGCAAGGGTCTGTGGCGCGGTTTGGAGGTTGGCGAGGAGCAGATAGATGATGAGGAGGAAGTGAGGGATTGTGATCACGAGTTCGAGCCGAAAGAACGCCATGCCGGTCGGAGCGATGGGCAGCAGGGCGATGAAAGGAAAGGTGGCGGCCAGCACAACGTAGGAGATGCAGTGGCGGCGGCGCCCGATAATGCGGCGGCAGGTGTTGGTGATTCCAAGCAGGCAGATGATGATGGCGACCCCGGCGCCGGTCCAGGCCAGTCCTTGCAGCCGGGACCAGTACAGGTACCGTTCATGGGTGAACCATTCGCTCAGAGCGATCATCCAGTCAGGCATCGGCCATCGCTCCCCGGCGCACGGCCACGTGGCGCAACAGGCGCCAACCACGCCACAGATAGAAGGCGGCGACCCATTCAACGGTGATCCAGACGACCCCGGCCAGCCGCAGATAGAACCCCATGACATCGCGCAGGGGCTGAAACTCTTCGTGGACTGCTTCGAGCGCGCCTGCGCTCGCGCCGGTTGTAAGAATAACGGCGCGCAATGCGCCCGTCGCGGTAACGGCGGCGAACGCGCCGCAAAGGATGAGAATCACGGCGAGGCCGCTTGGGGACCCGGAGGCCGAGGCAAGTTGTTCCACGTGGAACAGGCGGCGCAAGGACCGGTAGGTCCGCCACCCGTGATAGACGATCACGGTCTCGAGCACGACCCAAGCAGTCACGAACGCGAACCAGACGCCATTATGCACCCATATTCGCGTGGCGTACGCAGCGGCGAGCGCTTGTTCATTTGTAGCCTGGCTTACAGCGGCGGGTAACGGACTGATGACGAGGTGGCGCCCCAGCACTGCGGCGGTCAACAGCAAGAACGCGGCGATCCAGCGGTGAATTTGCCGGCGATGCCTTGGGTCCAGGCTCATTGCGGGCTGCGCCGGCCGATGTTCCACGTGGAACCTTGCCACCAGCATGCAAAACAGTATCGCCAACTCGGCGGCAATCCAGAACAGCCCGGCCACTTCGATCCCGAACTCGGCGCGAAACAGGCGCTCCGCGAACGCAATGTCGTCTGGCGATGGCATCTGGGGAACTGTCGGCTCCTCATTCACTCCGGGGACGGCTAAGGCGCCCGCATTATCCCGTTACGTCCTGGCGATTGCAACCAACCCCTGGCGCTCGCGTGCGCCTCTCCCACCTGCGGTTAGCTCTTTTGGATGCGCAGCAATGTTCCGCGACGTAGGCCCATGCGGCTCCATTCATCAATGATGCGTTCCACGTGGAACATCCCCGCGTCCACTATTCGCTCTTCCCGTTGCAACGCCAACACCGTACCGCGCGCCCCCACTACGTCAAGCGCGGCGCCAACGATCCGTTCTGGCCGCTCGATGGCGCGCACCGTGATTACGTCAGGGGCGACTTCCGGCACAACTTCCGGGAACGACGCGTGCACGATCTCCGTCTCGCGAAGGCCCAGCCGCGCCACAGCTTTCCGAAGGAACCCGACCTTCTTCGCCGAGCGCTCGACCATCACCAGCGGCGCATCCGGCAGCAACACCTTCAGCGGAATTGCGGGAAAGCCCCCGCCCGATCCGAGATCCGCCCAGTATCCGCCGCCAAGCGCCGCCCGCAGCGCGCCGGCCATGCTCAGACTGTCAATGAGATGGCGTTCAACCAACCGATTCTCGTCGCCGGCCGATATCAGATGCGCCGTTGCATTCCAATCCTTGACCAGCTCCAGGAATACCGCCCACTGGCTCTCAAACCCGGCGAGTCCTTCGAATCCCGCCCCGGCCAACCGCTCTTCGATTGTCTCTCGCACACTCGGCGGCCACGCAATCCTTGCGCCTTCTGGACTTCCGCCCTCACTGTTCCGCGTATAAGTTGACATCCCCACCCTGCTGTGCTATCGTCGACCAACACCGCTCGCGTATCGCTGGTTAAGCCGTAACTCCCGTCCGCCGATGAAGTTGACGTCCCCATGAACCTGTCCGTGCCCGGGATCGTGTGGCCGCCTTCTCACCTTCGGCTCGTACGGGTTCCGCGTTTTCTTTCGCGCTGTGCACGTGGCTGATTTGCAGGCGTCCGCACTCACCGAGCCAGCATCGCCTTGCTCTTGCACGCGCTTTGCACACTACTCCGGGAGGTTACAGTGAAATACCTTGTACTGCTCGGCGACGGCATGGCCGATTACCCTTTGGAGGAACTCGGCGGGCGCACCCCCTTGCAAGCCGCCGCAACGCCCGCCATGGACGCAGCAGCCCAACAAGGGGTTTCCGCGCTATTCTGTCCAATACCCGAGGGTATGTCACCGGGCAGCGATGTCGGCAACCTTTCCATGTTCGGCTATAATCCCCGCGAATGCTATACCGGGCGCGCGCCCCTCGAAGCCGCCAACCAAGGCATCGAACTCGCTTCCGACGAGGTAGTATTCCGCTGCAATCTGGTAACGCTCGACAACGGCGTGATGGCGAGCTTCACGGCGGACCACATCAGCAGCCCCGAGGGCGCCCCCCTTATCGACGCCTTAAACAGCGGTATGGCCGATCTGCCGGTGCGTTTTCACCCGGGCGTGGGCTACCGGCATCTGGCCGTGCTCACCACGAACGGCGCGTCAGTGGAAGATCTGACGCGGATCGCATGCGAACCGCCCCATAATATAAGCGATCAACCCATTAAAAACTACCTTCCCACCGGCAACGGTCAGGAATTGCTCGAAACTATCATGAAGCGCAGCCAGCAGATACTCGGCGATCACCCTGTCAATCGCAGCCGGATCGAAGCGGGCAAGTCCCCCGCCACATCAGTGTGGTTGTGGGGTCAGGGTTCTTCGCCGCGCCTGCCCCACTACGCCGAGCGCTTCGGCTTGAGCGGCGCCGTCATAAGCGCCGTCGACCTGGTCAAGGGCATCGGCCGCTGCGCGGGCCTTCAGGTCATCGATGTGCCCGGGGCGACAGGATATCTCGACACGAACTACGCTGGAAAGGTTTCCGCGGCGCTTGCGGCCTTGGAAGAGGTCGACTTTGTTTATCTTCACGTCGAAGCTCCTGACGAGACGGCCCATGAAGGCCGCGCTGATCTGAAGATCCAGGCCATCGAAGACTTTGACCGGGCTGTCGTCGCACCTTGTCTGGCGTACGCAACCGGCCGGGACGATGCGCGCGTGTTGATTGCGCCGGACCATGTAACCGCCATCAGCACGCGCACTCATGCAGGCGGCCCCGTGCCCTTCGCATTGTGTGGAGCCGGCGTAACTCCCAATGGCGCAACAACTTACAGCGAAGTGGAAGCGGCGCGCTTCGGCGTTGCGTTTCCGGAAGGGTATATGCTGACGCCGTACATGCTGCAGGCCCCGGAGATTACCCTGGCCGCAGAGGACGCGCATACTCGCTGTGATATTTAGTCATGGCGCAATATTACAGCGACTATATTAGAACAGATATATAATAATGAGACAGACATCTTGAGCGTTTCGAGCGCAGCCCGTCCTCGGTCGGCGCGCTTGCGGGGCAACGGTCCAAAAAACTACCATGGCGTATCGCCACCTGTTTATCGAACCCGTTCGACGCGGACAATTGCGATCCATCTTTGGAGTGTTTAGCTCATGGGAAACCATATCGATATCTACGACGTCACGTTGCGCGATGGCGCGCAAGGGCCTGGAGTAAAATTTACCGGCGACGATCAGTTGCGCATCGTGCAGGAGCTTGACGCCATTGGCGTCGCCTATATCGAAGGCGGTCAACCCGCGTCGAATCCGAAGGCAAAGGATCTTTTCGTTCGCGCCAACGCTCTCGTGAAGAACGCGAAGATGGCCGCGTTCGGCAGCACGCGCCATCCCAAATCCCCTCCCGAAGACGACGTGAACCTGCAGGCGTTGCTTGACGCCCAAACCGAGGTGGTCACGATCTTCGCCAAGAGTTCGCCGCTGCATGTCAAGGAAATCCTGCGCGTGAGCCTGGATGACAACCTGCAGATCGTGGAAGACTCCGTCGCGTATCTTCGAGACCAAGGGCGCCGCGTGTTCTTGGACGCCGAGCATTTCTACGACGGCTACGCGGACGACCCCGAGTACGCGCTCTCCGTTCTCGAACGCGCTTGGGCCGCCGGCGCCGAAGTGCTCATCCTATGCGACACCAACGGCGGTCAGTTGCCGTGGCAGATCCAGGAAGCGACGCGCGCCGTGCGCGAACGTCTGCCCAATGCGCCCGTGGGCATCCATGCGCACAACGACAGCGGTTGCGGCGTGGCCAATTCGCTCGCGGCCGTTCGCGAAGGCGCGACCCAGGTTCAAGGCACTATCAATGGATACGGAGAGCGCACAGGCAACGCAAATCTCTGCACCATCATCCCCGACCTGCATTTCAAGATGGGTTACACGGTATTCACGCCCGAAAACATGCAGCAGCTTACCCACTTGTCCCATCTTGTAGCGGAGCTCGCCAACATGACGCCGCGCGATCATGATCCGTTCGTGGGCCGTGACGCGTTCACCCATAAGGGCGGCATGCATGCCGACGCCGTGAAAAAGCTGAAGAAGAGCTACGAACACATCGACCCGGTGCTCATCGGCAACACCACACACGTTTCCGTAAGCGAGATGGCTGGACGTTCGAGTCTTTTGCAAAAGGCGGTGGAATTTAACATCGAACTTGGGCGCGATACGCCCGAGACCCGCCGGATTCTCGACCGAATCAAAGAGCTCGAGAACCGGGGCTACGAGTTCGAGGGCGCCGACGCTTCCCTCGAGTTGCTGATGCGCAAAGCCATCGGCCAGTACCGCAGTTTCTTCGCGCATAAGGGTTTCCGCGTCCGCATCGAGCAATCCGAGGCCGCCGACGCCACGGCGCTGTCGGAGGCGACGCTGAAACTCGAGCTGCCCAACGGCCAGTTCATGCATACGGTCGCGGAAGGTCACGGCCCAGTGGACGCATTAAACAACACGTTGCGCAAAGCCCTCGAACCAACCTATCCCGAGTTGGCGCAAGTGCATCTAGAGGACTACAAAGTGCGCATCCTCGATGGCCGCGCGGGCACACGCGCGCAGACGCGGGTGTTGATTGAATCCGGCGATGGCGAGCACACGTGGAACACGGTCGGCGTTTCCGAGAACATAATCAGCGCATCGTACTGGGCGCTGATCGACAGCATCGAATACAAGCTGCTGCGAACGCGCGGTTACAACGAAGAGGTGGCGTAAGGAGGGCTGCAACAGAAGGGCCATGCCGTGTGTTGCACGGGTCTTCGTCCCGGCCGGGGCGCCTAGCGTCCACCGGCCGCCTTCACCGAACGCGCGCGTTCATGCTGTCCATCACGGCCTCGGCCTCGTCGCCGCGGCCGTGCTCCCGGTACCAACGGGACAGATGCAGGCAGGCCTGGCGGTAAACCTTTTCCAGTTCGGGGTCCAGTCTCCCCTCGTGGGCGTCGGCTGCGTCCAACGCGCCGCGGTACGCCGACTCGACGGCGTCTGCGTCATCTAGTTCCTTATACACGCGGGCCTTTAGCAGGTGGAGTTGAAGCCGTTCGGCATGGAGCGGCGCCTCGTCAGTGAGCGCCTCTTCCGCCAGCGCCAGCGCCTTCTCGTATTGTCCCGCATTCGTCAGCTTGCGCGCGCCTTCGAGCGCTGCGCGATGCGTCTGCCGAACACCGTCCGCGGCCTCCATCGCGTCCGTGAAGGCCGTCATGGCCGCTTCCAGTTGCTCGGGCCCCAGTTGTAACTGGAGATATCCCAGCGTGTTATACAGTTCCGGGTTTCCAGGATCGGCGCGCATCACGCGAAGAATCTCTTCAACCATCCGCTCCGCCGCGCCGGGCTCCACGATGCTCAACGCGCGCGCGATCACTTGTTCGCTGGGCTCCAGGGGTTCGTGTTCCCGTATTTCCACGGTTTGCTCTTGCAACCGGTCCGCTTCGCGGACCTCGAGCCGCCGAGGCAGCACATCCTCGGGATCCTGGCGGGATGTCAAGTCGCGCTCAGATGTAAACGGCAGCGACCGCTCCCGCTCCGTTCCCGGCCGCGCGCGGAACGTGGCGTCGCCGTAGTCCGCGTCGCCGACATACAGCACGACGGCCAGCGCAAGGAGAAATACGATCCCCAGTATGCCCACTACCGCGATCTCGTCCCGACCCACTTGTTGGCGTCCTCCGGCTGATATGCCGCACTCTGGCGGGCGCAGCAGCTTTGCCCATCCTGTGAACCGCTGCCCTGCGGCGCCCTATTGCGGTTTTATTATCACTAAGGTTCGCGTATACTGGAAACGGCGCGTTACGCGTGAGCCACTCATGGCCGCCCGCGCGTCACAGTTACACCTGCCCGGGGGGGTATTTGTTTCGCGCGTTTTCGGCGCCCCCTTGGCATTACAGACAGCATATCCGCCATCACGTTGGCGAAGCTCCATGAGGAAGCTTCCACTTGTTCGACGTTTTGCAGCTCGAGTTTATGCGCAACGCCGTTTTCGCTGGCCTGCTCGCCAGCGTGGCGTGCGGCGTTATCGGCTCGTACGTAGTCGTTAAGCGCATCGTATTCATCAGCGGCGGCATTAGCCACGCCTCCTTCGGCGGCTTGGGCGTCGCGGCCTGGCTAGGCGTTTCGCATCTATTTGGCGCGCTCGTTTTCAGCTTGGCGGCCGCCTTGGTCATTGGCTGGTTCAGCATCAAGGGCCGTGAACGCGAAGACACACTCATCGGCGCCTTGTGGGCCATTGGAATGGCGCTAGGCATCCTTTTCATGGACATGACGCCGGGCTACGTGGTCAACCCGACCAGCATCCTCTTCGGCGACATTCTGCGTGTTTCCCGGGCCGACGTCTACCTCGTGGCCGCGCTTAACGTGGTAATCCTTGTGACGGTGTACTTCTTTTACAAGGAGTTTCTCGCCGTCAGCCTCGACCACGAGTTCGCTGAACTCCGCGGCCTGCCCGTGGGCGCGCTCTACCTGCTCCTGCTGTGTTTGGTGGCGTTGACGGTAGTCGTCATGTTGCGGGTAGTCGGCATCGTGCTCGTCATCGCGCTGCTCACTATTCCCGCCGCCATCAGCCGCTGGTACACATCACGGCTCTTCACCATGATGTTATTATCGACGGCCTTCGGGGCCGCCTTTATTATGAGCGGCCTCGCCGCATCCTACATCGCTGACCGGCCAGCCGGCGCCTGTATCATTCTCACCGCCGCTGTCGTCTACGCCGCGCTGTGGACTTTCCGCGCTCTGCGCGCCCGAGGGCGCTTCGCGCCGGCATAGTCTCATGTTCCCGCCTGCAATTGCGCGCCTTGTATGAACACGGCGTCGCGGGCTTCGACGGCTTCGTCGATCGTCACCCCGGGCAGTATGACGCAACGCTCGAAGCGGCCCGGCTGGCGGATGATGGCGCCGTCCCCCACGACCGAATCGATAAACTCGCATCCTTCAGCGACGGCGCATCCGTCCCCAATGAGTGAATCGAGATTCCGTTGCGCCAGTTCATGCCGGCAACAGGCGATGAGATCGCGCACATACGTAATGTTCACGTCCCACTCGACCACCGGCGCGATGCGCACGGGATATTCGTAGTCGATGAGGATCTGGATGCTGTCCGTGAGTTCGTACTCGTCGCGCATGGCGGTGCGCGGCGTGCGGCGGATGGCGTCGAAGATGGGCTTGTCGAACAGGTAGAGGCCACAACCCTTGAGCATGTTCGGCACGTGGCGCGGCTTCTCGATCACACGGCGCACCGTTCCGTCCTCGCGAAGCTGCACCGAGAAGTTGCGTTTCACCGCCTCGGCGTCTTTCTCCTCTTTCACCGCAATAACGGCCGCGGCCCCGTTCCGTTCCATCACTTCGGCCATCGAGGCCAGGCCCGGCATCTCGAAGTAGATATCCCCGAGGATAAGCAGAAACGGCCGATCGATGTACGGTTCGAGTTGCCCTACTGCGTGCGCGAGCCCCAAACGCTTCTCTTGTTCGACATAGCGGATGCGCACGCCGTAGCGGCTTCCGTCGCCAAGGACCTGCGTGATTACATGACCCAGATGCCCGATGACAACAATGACCTCCTCGACGCCGAACCGGCGCATGTGTTCGAGGTGATACGCGAGCAACGGTTTGTTGCAGATCGGCGCAACCGGCTTGGGCATGTGCTGACCAAAGGGCCCCATGCGCGAGCCGTGGCCCGCGGCGAGAATCACGCCTTGATATGCTGCTGATGTCACAATACATCTCCCCGGTTTGTCCGTTATGCAAGCATGAACATGAACCGACAGCGTATCACAAAAGGCGTAGCGTCAGGCGCGCCGAGCCGGCGCTCCACGCGTCATCGCCCTCCGGCGCTACATACACATCAGCGGCCTGCACGGCGCCTGAACCAAGCGACGCGGCGACGCACAAAACAACAATCCCAACTAAACTCTTCATGATCCCGCTCCTCTCCCTCTTTACGTTCCCGCAGACTTGTGCGGACGCATTATAGACGATGCGCCTTCCCGACGCGCTTGGTTTGCAGACGACGATGTTGTACCCTGAACCGTTATAGAACACAATATGATCTTCGCCGTTTCCGGTGAAAACCAGGGAGTACACGATTATGAATGCTCGAATATGGGGCAATTGGGGTTTCAGCAAGGTTGGT
>PUMX01000380.1 GCA_003552485.1 Candidatus Hydrogenedentota bacterium | reverse complement strand
CGGGCGCAGACTTGGGGGACGCGGCTGAAGGGTACCTCTGGGATTTTGGCGACGGGCGAACGTCTTCCGAGCGGAATCCGGGCGAGATTGCGTTTTCCGAGTTGGGCATGTTCACCATAACCTTCTCGGCGGTTTTCGAGGCTGGCGAGTACACACAACTGGACCGCCGCACGTACACGGTGATGGAGGACACGGGCAATCTGGCTGACTTGGAGATTGTGGAGGGCAGCGTGGAAGCGCCTTCCACGCTTTCGATTGGCGCGCCGGCGACGGTCAATTACAGCGCACGGAACAATGGTCCTGGCGCCTTGGCGGGACAAAGCTGGGTGGATTCCGTGTATCTTTCCAATGACGCCTATTTGAGCGTCGATGACATCCTCGTGGGCTCGGCGCTCATCAGCCAAGACTTGGGGGCCGGCGAATCGTATTCGGGGGAGATTGAGATAACCGCGCCGCCCGTACTCGAGGGGCCGTACTACCTCATCCTATCCGTGGACGATACGTGGGCGGTGTTGGACCGGGTCCGGTTGAATAACAAGGAATCCGCCGAGGTTTCCGTGCACATCCCGGAACTGGAACCGGGCGTTTCCCTCGATGTTTCCCATGGCCCCGAGCCCTTCACCCATTACTACCGGCTGGATGTCCTTGCAGGGGACAGTCCGGTGGTGTCGATTCTGCCGCCCGCCGTGACCGGCCTGACGCTGTCCGCGCGTTGGGGCGAACTGCCTACGCCGGGTCAACACACCCATGCCACGGAGGGTAACGCCCTGATGCTTCCCACGGAGTCCGATGGGACGTGGTATCTGCGCGTTCATGGGATGCCCACGCCTTACTCAGGCGCCTACACGATCCAATGCGCCGTGGAGCCGCAGGCGTTGGAGGAAGGGGTATCCCAAGAAGCCGCTTACGAAGAAAGTTCGTTTGTTCATTACTACCGCGTGGATGCGGCGGCGGGCGCGAATCCGGTGATGTCGATTCTGCCGCCCGAGTTGGAAGGGCTTACCCTTTCGGCGCGCTTGGACGAACTGCCGCATCACCAAGAGTACGGCGTTCGCACGCAGAACAACGTCCTTGTAATCCCCGCGGAAGTAGACGGGACCTGGTACGTCCGTGTACACGGAACGGACATGGCGGAAGCGGGTGAATACACCATCGGTTTTGAAACGGCCGCGCTCAAGCTCCTCGATGTGCAAGTCGACCCGAAAGAGCCAGTGACAGGAAGTCCCCTGTCGTTGACGCTGTCCGGCGTGGGGTTTGCCGGCGCTATGGGCGTTGAACTGGCCGATGGCGGTGGGGAGACATATGCCGCGGACACCGTGACCGTGGAAAGCTACACGCAGATGACTGCTGGGTTTGGGGCGGACACGCTTCCGGCTGGGGTGTTCACTGTCCGCGTGATAAACGAGGACGCCAGAACCAGCGAGTTGCCGGACGCGGTCGAGGTGTTGTCATACACTACGGTCGAACCCGGCGAGTTGAAGGAAGACACGGTCTGGGGTGGGGTGGTGCGGGTGCAAGGGAATGTGACCGTTCCAGAGGACATTACTCTGGAACTCTTGCCTGGCAGCATCGTCGAGTTTGCGGATGATGCGCGCCTGGATATAGCGGGCTTGCTGGACGTTCAGGGGGCGCTGGATAATCCAGTGCGCTTTGTCTCCGGACGGGAAGCGGATCCGGAACAGGAGGCCGCGCCTGGGGACTGGCAAGGGCTTCGGGTGGATGAAAACGGCACGCTGCGCTTGCGTCATTTTGAAATCCGGCATGCACAAGACGCCATCTGGGTTATTCCGCAAATGGAGCGTGAGGACCTCGGTATTCGGATCGAGATGTACAACGGCGTGATCCGTGATAACAGTGGGTTTGGGATCCACGTGTATCAGCCTTTCGTGGAAACGATAGGCGAGAACATTGTATTTGCAAACAACCATCTCACCGCCATCTTTATCCGCGCGGAGTCGCGTCATGTGTACCGCAACTGCGTCATCACCGGCAACGGATTCGGCGGTCATGGATGTTGCGGCGCCGGGATTCATCACGGCGCCAGCAAGTTCACGTTCGACAACTGCATCGTGGCCTTCAATCGCCACGGCATCCATCATTCAGGGCATGAGCCGGAAGCGACCATTCGCCACTCCCTGTTCCACAACCCCGCAGGGACAGAGTACATTAGTCCGAAGCCGTCCGAGGCGGACATCTTCGAGCGCGACGGCAACATCCTAGCCGATCCGATGTTTGTTGACCGAGAGGCAGGCAACTACGAATTGGCCGGGGGCTCGCCCGCCATTGACGCGGGTCTCGCCTTGCACGCGCCGGAGACCGATATTCTGGGCCGGCCGCGGTTTGACGACCTCGGCATGCCCAACGTGGGCGGCGGTATCCCGCCTTATGTGGACATCGGCGCCTACGAACGGCAAGAGCACACGCAGAGCGCGGACCTGGCCGTAACCAGCTTCACGCGGCCCGAGCCCCATTCTGTCGAGCCGGGCGAGTCTTTCACGGTCGAGTGGACCGTGACGAATGAAGGGACAATCAGTTGCACGGGGCCATGGACGGACACCATCTACGCATCGCGGACGCCGTACGTGAATCCGGACATGACGCAGCTGGACACACAGGCGTTTGATGATGCCCTTGCCCCAGGCGAACACTATACCCGTTCCGCCACCCTCGCGGCGCCCGGCGAGGCGGGCGTGTATTACCTCTTGCTGCGCACGGACGACGGGAGCGTGGCGCCTCAACCGGGCCGTTCGAACAACGACCGGTTCGCCGCCAGCCACCTCGCCGTTGGCCTCCCCACGCTGAGCGCCAGTGAGACTGTGGCGGGCGAAGTGGGGCATGGCGAATGTAGCTACAT
>PUMX01000173.1 GCA_003552485.1 Candidatus Hydrogenedentota bacterium | reverse complement strand
CCTGTCCTGTCCGTTTAATGCTGCGCCTTCGCCGGCCAGGAACAGAACCTCCCAAGTCAGGTCTTCATCGTAAACCCACCACGTGGGCGCCTCGGGGTGTTCGTCGAACATAATCTGTATCGTTTCTATCAGACCGAAGTCGAAGTAGCCCCCTCCGATCAACTCCATCCCACCGAGCTGTTGATACGCCTGATCGTCCGCGACGTTGTGGGGCCCAATCAGCAGTTCCGTCCGCAGCGCCCATCCATAGTAGCTGTACGAATCGTCTTCAACTCTACAGGGATTGAACTCGGTCTGACCGTTAAAATCGTCCATCCACTTCGTGTCCAGATACATACCAGCATCCGGGTCAGACGGGCAGATCATCACGTTGTAGTCCGTAAGGTACTCCGGATAGAGCAACGTAAGCTGAGGCCCTTGGTTTCTGTTGTTCGCGTTAGAGTTGTAGCTGCCGTCCCTGCGCCGCCAGCAATGCGTGGAGGGATCTGCATAGTCTTCGTAGTTGCCGTCTTTTTGGTGCTCACGGTGCGTCATCATGTGCGGCCATGCCTCGCCCCGGCTCTCATTGGCGTACATCTTGAAGACCGTTCCCATCTGTCTGAGATTGTTGGCGCAACTTGCGCGGCGCGCGGCTTCACGGGCCCGCGCCAAAGCCGGCAGCAGAATCGCCGCCAGAATGCCGATGATCGCAATGACCACCAGCAACTCAATCAGGGTAAAACCTTTTGTTTTGCGCGTCATGACTGAACTCCTCCTGGAAGTGTCTCCACTAAAACCCCTGCAATCCGTTCCGCGGCGCGCGGTCTACAGGACGCGGCCACGTGGTGGTCTGGTTTTGTGCGCCGTTACACCCTCCTTTCCTCGCGCCTGTTCGCTCTGTCGCCGGCCCGGCGCCGGCGGTCCGGCGACGACTGCTCAACAAACCCCTGCAATCACGCCATCTCGAAGATGACGCCAAAACAACGCCGGGCAAATCGTATTGCGTTCACCCAACGGGTTTTGCGATGACGTGCTCTTCCCGAATGCCGTACGCTCGCCGTGATTCGCCGGGAAACACTTCCTGGCGTATGCGTTGCAGCGTCTCCGCGTAGTCCCATTCGCTCGACAGGGGCCGCCAGCCATAGGCGTCGCCGAGAATCTGGCCATTGCGCATCATCGCGTCAAAAGGATCCTTGACCCCCAACTCCGCGGGCGGCATCCAACTCCAGATAGCCGCCTTGCTGTTTTCGCCCAGCAGCCAAAGCTGGTAGGTGAACTCTTCGATGCCGCGGTCCGGGTCAAGAACCAGGTCGCCTTGGGCGATGGCGTCGCGCAGGATGCCGTTCATGATGCCCACGGTGTGATGGGCCGCCCGGCGCATCCGCCACAAAGACTCGCTCGAGGCCTTCTGCGTGATCGCCTCGGCGTTCATCAGCAAGAAGATGCGCACTTCGTTTGGGTAAAGACGGGCGAACAACTGGGCCGCCTCGGCCACGGCCAGCATGCGCTCGCGGGCGCGGCCGGGATAGCGGGCGGCGCGCTCGACAAGCCCGCCCTTGATTTCGAGGCTGCGGTGAGCCAGGGCGAGGATGATTTCTTCCTTGCACGGAAAATGCTGATACACCGTGGCCTTCGCGCAGTTCAGGGCCTGCGCGATACGCTCCATCGTCAGCCCGTGATAGCCCCGCCGCAACACAATGGTCCGCGCCGCGTCAAGCAGGGCCGCCTCCCGTTGCTGTATCTCGATCTTTTTTGGCGTCAGTGTTTTCATGACGTAAATTATACAACGCCCCGTCTGCTTTGTCAACAGCCTGCGGCAAATAGAAGCATGCCAGCATAAACATAGTATTAGCAATTATTTAGCCTTCGTTTTCGCCGTTTCTTCCGAGGCTTCTCGCCGCCATTTTCTGACTAAGCGTCGCGTATTTCGGACAAGATGCGCCCCGTGAACGGCTTTGTGCTTTGCAGGCTTGTGGCCGAAGCGCGAGATCATTAGGAAGGCGCAAGCGCGCAAGGGGGACGCCTGTTCCGGCGCAGGCATGAGAGGGAAGGACAAGGGGAGAATGGCGCAAGCGGCATTGGGCGGGCGGTGTCTGACGCGATGAATGCCGCGGGCGCGCAGGAAAATGTCCCAGCGCGCCCGCGGTTGTCTGAAGCCGTTTCTATTGCCAAGGGTGGTCACTGACTACCCTTCATTGGGCTATTGTCGTATCCTTGTTCAGCCTCCTTTCAACGTGCACGCTTACCCCACCACGCCGCACCCCGGGACAAGACAACCGTGGGCGCCTTTGCCGGAGAGCATTGCTCCGGCAAAGGCGCGAAACGCTTTACGGCGTCATGACCATCTGAAGCGACTCGAGGAAGAATGTCCACGTGCTGCAGACGGGAAAGTCTTGCTGGTAACGAAGGAACTGGACGTGGCCATCCATATAGAGCACATTCCCGCCGCCTGGAATGTGGTTAAACGAGGGTTGGCCGGCAAGAGGGTCTGCGGCCCAAAGCGCTATGTCCCACATCACGGGCAGGTCGCTTTGGGCTATCGCCGACGCGGCCGGATTGTTGATGTCTGTGATGAAGAACCGCTCTATACCCTCGCGCAGACGGAGCAGGGCTTGATCTCGATTGTAACCGGAGATCTCGCCAGGCAAGGTTATATCCTCTTCATGTAAGGTCCTCCAGTCGGGGTGGCCTAGAGGTAATTCCGTGTCCGGCGGGTATCCCCCGCTGAAGACGAGGTCTCCCGACCCGCCGAGCGCCTCAGGCATCGCTACATACATAAGCCCTTGGTTTATGTCTGACTGCTCTACCGGATACTTGTCCACCTCGATTCCGGGGGCCAGATAATGCTCGGGCTGGAACGCGTACACAAGATACTG
>PUMX01000523.1 GCA_003552485.1 Candidatus Hydrogenedentota bacterium | reverse complement strand
GGATGACATCGGCCATGGAACGGGTCCGGCGCGCGGGCGGCGCGGCATCCGTCGTAGCGCCGGTATCGGAGGACGGGGAGGCTGTTTCTTCTGTATCTTGCGCCTTGTGTTCACGCCACAACGCTTCGAAGGAGGCCGTGGCCCAGTCCGCAAAGGCGGCCATGGCCGGAGCGGGCGCCTCGCGCACATCGTCAAGCGGAAACGGGAGCCGCGGTTCCGCGCTCCCGGTGAGGTTGGCGAAGCGTTTGCGCACGTCCTCATCCAAACCATGGGGCGCTTCGGCGGGACAGTAAGGGCCCAGGGTGAGGACCATGTTCGGTTCCACCGCCGGCAACACCGGCGCGGAGAAACACGCAAACCCCATATGACAGTGGAAAGGGGCCGGCCGTTTGCGCCGCGCGGCGGCGAGGCTGGCGGGCAGACGTGACCCCAGGCACGCCGCGCGGCCGCCAGGTATCTTCGCCACGTGGCGGCAGGCGGCGCAGCCGGGGACCGTCGTGGCCAGCGAATATTCTTGCTCTTCTGTCACGTAATGGATGACAAGCGGTACGCTCGCCGCCTGCTGCATGCGTTCAATCCACCGCGCCGCCTCCCCGGACTGCAAGAAGGCGAACGCCTCTTCGGCTTGAAAAGATCCCGAAAAGTCAATGTCATGGAAGCACACGTTCATGCCGGATTATACCTACTGTATCTTTATTTGGATAGTCCGCGCCGCTAGTTTTCCCTGGGGGACCCTATGCGCTATACTTGCGGTCCTTGACAGGTGGGGACCATGAAGTTAACGTCAAACCAAGAGCGGCGCATCACCAACTTTTTGCGGGACGTTTACGCCCGAACCGAGGGCCTTTCCGACGCCCAACGGCGCCGTATACTCGCCCATGTGAAGATGCAGTTGCGCGAACGTCTTCAACCATACTCAGACGGCCCCCCAGAGGATACCGAACTCGAGGCGATTATTGACAACTGCGAGTTGCCCGACTTCGCATCGTCCCACACCAGCCCCCGTGCGCGGGAAATCAATGATGTGGACGCGTTGGATCCCGGCGCCTCTCCTCGGCAAGCTCCCCCGCAGCAAACTCCGCCCCAGGCGGCGCGGGGCGATTTCCTCGAACTCGAGGGCCGCGTGTGGCTGGGCGTGTGCGCTGGGCTCGCCCGCTACGTTCAGATCGAGTCCGCCATCGTCCGCATCATCGCGGGCATCATGTTCGTGGCGACTCTGGGATTCTTCCTTTGGGTTTACGTCGGGTTATACATTTTCTTTTACCTGCGCGACCGCTCGGGCGCATTACCCCCTCTTAAGGCGCGTCCAATCGTGTGGCGCGTTGCGGGGACGCTGGCGTTGGGGATTGTCCTGTTTGTCGCTGGTGAAGTGCTGCTATGGGGGATGAGCACAGCCGTTGCGCTGGTTGTGGGGCACGAAATCTCTCTTGAGGCCGCTTGGGGCTGGTTCGCCGAGCGTAATGGGACCATAGCGTTCTGGACACTTGTCTTAGCCGTTCCCTTGGGCGCCATGAGCGCCATGCCCGTCGCCGAAGGCTGGGACTACACCCTCAAAAAACTGGCCCAGGCCTGCCTTGCGGTGTATGCCCTGCTCTTCACGTTTGGGCTGGCCTGCTATTTTGTGGGACTGCTGCTGGAGGCCACCGGCGCCGCCACGGGCATCATCGCCGGGGGATAGACCGGAACCGGTCTTGCAAACATATTCATCCGGCAATTGGGGGAGCGGCAGAGGGAGCCTCGATCGCTAATCGCACGCATGCTTCGTACGCCTGGCCAGGCGTGATGGCCTCAAGGCGCGCAGCTGCGCGCTCCGGCGGTCCCGGCCGGCCCGTGGTTTCCTCTTCGTATAAGATGATGCGCCGTTGGCCAGGGGGCGCGTGCTGAGCCGGATTGGTGCCCCCAAACACGGCAACGACGGGCGTCCCCATGTTCCACGCGATGTGCATGGGGCCGGTGTCGCCCCCAAAATAGAGATCGGCGCATTTCATCAGCCAGGCCACGTGTTTGAGGGTAGGCGTTTCCGGCGCCACGACAGGGCGCCGCCGCATTGGCCGCATGATGTCTTCCACCACGTGATACTGGTCCGGTCCCCACGTCAAGAGAACGCTGAACCGCCCGTCATCGATGAGATCATCGGCTAGTTCCGCGAAATGAGCCACCGGCCACTGTTTTTCCGGCCGCTCCACGGGGGCGTGCATGGCGACTACTTGTCGGGCGCCGTCGAAGTTTCGCTCAAAAAACGCGTCGATTTCCGCCTGGATGTCCGTAGGGACCGCGATCGAAACCGTGAACGCTTGGGGCCGGGGGGCGAGCATATCGCTCAGACGGAGGTTTTCCTCGACGCGGTTCAATTTGTTGTAGGGTACGCTCACACGCCGGTTCGCGCAGAGATGGCTCCCCTCTTGGGCGCGAGGGCGGGCGAAACCGAGCCGCTCGGGCGCGCCGCTCGCCAGGGCCAGGATCCCGCTTTTCAGAAGCCCATGAAAGTCCACCACGTAATCATACTTCTGGCGGCGCACCTCACGGCAAAGACGCAGAAATTCCCGGCAAGCCAACACGAAATCAGGGGAGCGTTCGTAGACCCATACCGTATCGAGTCCAGGCAAGCCTTCAACAACGGCCGCGGACTTTCGTTCGACGGCCCAATCGATGCGCGCCTCGGGATATGCCTCGCGCAACGCTTCAAAGGCGGGGATACACCGTACGACATCGCCGATAGCGCTCAGGCGAACGAGAAGGATGCGCGGTGGACCGGAAGACATAGAAAGGTTACACCGGTTGGGTTCAAGGTAGCGAGCGCTGGAAAGGCGGACCTAATGCCCAAGCCCCGAAAACAGAAAAATGGCGGAGAGGGTGGGATT
>PUMX01000032.1 GCA_003552485.1 Candidatus Hydrogenedentota bacterium | reverse complement strand
AAGTGCGGCTTGTCCGGGAGCGGACAGGACTGCTGCCGGCGTACGGCCTGGTCGATACCTGTGCCGGCGAGTTTGAGGCCTATACTCCATATTACTACTCAACCTACGGCGAGGTCGACGAGTGCCGTCCCTCCGATCAACGCAAAATCATGATCCTCGGCGGCGGCCCCAACCGGATCGGGCAGGGCATTGAATTTGATTACTGCTGTGTGCATGCTTCATACGCTCTCCGGCAGGCGGGCTTTGAAACTATCATGGTCAACAGCAATCCGGAAACGGTCAGCACCGATTATGATACCAGTGACCGGTTGTATTTTGAACCGTTGACCCTGGAGGATGTACTGCACATTTATCGCCGGGAGAAATGTTGGGGAGTGATTGTTCAGTTCGGCGGTCAGACCCCTTTGAAACTGGCGGCTGACCTGGAGAAAAACGGAGTCCGGGTGATAGGCACGTCGCCCGCTGATATCGAGGCGGCGGAAGACCGGGAATTTTTCCATGCCCTGGTTGAACGGCTTGGAATTCGACAGCCGGAGAATGGTTTTGCTAAGAATGAAAAGGAGGCGGCGGAAGCAGCGGAGAGAATCGGTTTTCCAGTTCTGGTCCGGCCATCCTTTGTCCTCGGCGGCCGGGCCATGATGATTGTTTATGATCAGGAAAGTCTGCGGCAATATATGCGAGAGGCGGTGGAGGTTTCGGAAAGCCGGCCGGTGATGCTCGATCGTTTTCTGGAAAATGCCGCCGAGGTGGATGTGGACTGCGTGGCCGACGGTGAAACGACGGTGATCGGGGCGATAATGGAGCACGTGGAGAAGGCCGGAGTTCATTCCGGCGACAGTGCCTGCATGATTCCGCCTGTAACCCTGTCTGAAGAAGTAAAGACATGTCTGCGTGACTACACCCGCCGATTAGCCGGGGAACTGGGTGTCCGCGGCCTGATGAACGTCCAGTACGCGGTTCAGAACGAGGAGATTTTTATTCTCGAAGTCAACCCTCGCGCTTCCCGCACAGTACCTTTTGTCAGCAAGACCATCGGCGTACCGCTGGCCAAGCTGGCGGCGCTGGTTATGGCCGGCTGGAAACTGAAAGACCTGGCATTTACCGAAGAAGTCGAAGTGCGGCACTTTGCCGTCAAAGAGGCGGTTCTGCCGTTTGTCCGATTCCCCGGCACCGATGTACTGCTGCGGCCGGAGATGCGTTCCACCGGCGAGGTGATGGGGATCGACCTGGACCAGGGGATGGCTTACCTGAAAAGCCAGTCCGCCGCCGGCAGCTCGGTGCCCTTGGACGGGGCGGTGTTTATCAGTGTCCGCGACCAGGATAAATCCGAGGCGGTTGAACTGGCAGCCGCCTTGAACGAGATGGGGTATGAATTGTTCGCCACCCGCGGCACCGCTACGGTACTGCGCGACAGCAATATCAAGGCGCGGGCACTGTTCCGGATTTCCGAAGGCCGGCCGAACGTTCTGGATCTGCTGGAAGAACATGAGATCGGCTGGATCATCAACACCCCGGCCGGCGCGACACCGAGGGTTGATGAAGTGCGGATGCGGAATTACGCGGTGATTCATAACGTGCCGATCACCACCACCGTCAGCGGCCTGCGGGCGGCCGTCGGCGGCCTGCGGGCCTTGCGCCGGCTCGGCAGCCACGAAGTATGCAGCCTCCAAGAATATCACAGGCATGTAAGTTATAAGCTGCCTGAGTCATTAGACTGACTTCGTGACCGCGTGACTTCGTGACGTCCGATGGAGGGCGAGCATCCCCGCGAGCCAATGGAGCCGCCCGGCCCCGGGCGTAACGATACGACGGCGGCCCGTCTCCAGGGAGGTCGATGGAGGGCGGAAAAACCATCCTTTCTGTCCGGATTAGTGTAGATAAGTGCAGATTAGTGGTTAAAAATACAGCCCTTTCTTTGATTAACCACTGATCTTCACTAATCGACACTTATGGAACAATTTTTATCGCGTAACGGCGGCGGCCCGCCGTCTCCAGGGAGGCCGATGGAGGGCGGAAAAACTATCCTTTCTGTCCGGATTAGTGTAGATAAGTGCAGATTAGTGGTTAAAAATGCAGCCCTTTTTTTGATTAACCACTTATCTTCACTAATCGACACTTATGGAACAATTTTTATCGCGTAACGGCGGCGGCCCGCCGTCTCCAGGGAGGCCGATGGAGCGCGGAAAAACCATCCTTGCTGTCCGGATTAGTGCAGATAAGTGCGGATTAGTGGTTAAAAATGCAGCCCTTTCTTTGATTAAACACTGATCTTCACTAATCTACACTTAAATACGCTATATTTTTAAGGGATGCGGAAACAAGTCATGTTTTTGGTGTCCAATTCATTGGAAAAAGCTTACACAGATGTATAGTAACTTACTGTCTGGGTAACATAGCTTTTCGAAAGCAAAGTGAAAGAAAATATATTAACGAGGTGAAGGCAATGAATAAATTAGTAAAAAGTGCAGGATTCTTATTGGTTGCGGGGATGGCGGTGTTCACTTTTGGTTGCGCGACCGGCGAAAGCGTGGTTTCGCCGCGGTTCTCTGAAGTGAGCCCTGATCGGGTGGCGGTAGTGGATATTACCGGTGATATCCGGGGGGATGCGGTCAAGAATCAGGTGGAAGATTATCTGTCGATGGAGATGATGAAAAAAGGCTACCGGATAGTCGAGCGCAGCAGGGTTCAGAGTGTCCTCGATGAGCAGGATTTCCAGGTTTCCGATCGGACTACTCAAACGGAGGCTGCGGAGATCGGCAGAATCATGAATATTCCCGCCGTGCTTCTGCTCGATGTTTCGATCAGCGGCGAGAAACTCACGTTAACCAGCCGGATGATTGATTCAGAAGACGGCGAGGTGTT
>PUMX01000111.1 GCA_003552485.1 Candidatus Hydrogenedentota bacterium | reverse complement strand
GCCGCCGCCGTGGCCCGCGCCGTCCGGGTGACCCGCCGGTTGCTGCGTGCCGACCGTGTCCATCATCACGATGATGTCGCTTTGCGCCGCAGCGCCCGCGGCCGGGTTGTTGATATCCGTGATGAAGAACCGCTCGATGCCGTCGCGCAGCCGGGTGCCGGCCTGTTCGCCGAGTGTGCGCTGGCCGTGGTCGTCCAGCGCGCCGACGCCCGCGACGCCGCGAACGATGTCGCCGACGAAAGCGACCTCCCGGTTCTCGTTCTCCCAGATGCCAATGGTGGGCAAGTCGCAGGTCTCGTCGACGTGCGCCAGTTCGCCGGATCCGGCCTGCACGATGCAGGCGTCGTCGTGCCGATCCTGGCCGCGGGTCTCGCCCCAGAACGTGCTCTGGAACTGCGACATCTCGCTGCCTGTCCGGGAGGGATACCCAAAGTAGAAGTAGCTCTTCGGACGCGAAAGAATCGCGTGCAGGCACAGGTTACGTTCCCAATCCGTACCATACTGTGATGAGCCGATTCGCTGGATCTGCGCGTTCAGATCCTCCTCCCAAGGGATGTTGTCGTCGGCATAGGCGTCTGGATCACTCGGGCATTGGGCGATGGCGGGATCCGTCCAGTAGTCCGGATAAACCGCCTCCGAGTGAAGCCCCGCCAGCATGGTGTCCGATCCCCCGTGTTGACGATAAATGATCTGCGGCGGATAATATTCGCCGCTGACTTCGTTCGCGTACATCGCGAAAATCTGGCCGAACTGGCGCAAGTTATTGGCGCAACTCGCGCGCCGCGCGGCTTCCCGCGCCCGGGCCAAGGCCGGCAGCAGAATCGCCGCCAAAATGCCGATGATAGCAATAACCACCAGCAGCTCGATGAGCGTGAAACCTTTCTTTCTGGGTTGCATTGGACTTTTCCTCCGTAAGGGAAGCGTTTCCCTTGGTCTGTTATAAACCACTCCGTGATTGAACCGCCTGGCGCATCGAGCGCCCGCGCGGCCCGTTTGATATCGCTTGTCCACCCCTTCCTCACCGGAAATGAGTAGACTTCCACTCGAGCGCATCGCTCCCTTCGTCCACCTTGAGCCGGGAGACGACCCCCTTGCCTGCGTCTTATCGCCTCCTGTTCGTCTTATCTCACTCGCTTCTTACTTCGACTTTAACTGTCTCCAAGTAAAATGAGCAGGTTGTACAAGCAGACTTTCTGTACTTAACAACCTGACTCCAATATATAAAGAAACAAATTCATTTGTCAAATAAATAGGTGTTTTTAAACAAGCCGGTAGGGTTTTTGTTGTGTGGCGGCGTTGGACGGCGCCTGGGCCTGGGCGAGGCGTCTGGTATGACGCACGCCGCGACGATGGAAAAAACCGCCGAGGCTGCGGGTATGGCCGGCGCCGTGAGAAGGGGAGAGCAGCACCTCTCGATCCCGTCCTTCCGCCTTACCCTGCAGCCGTATGGTGACGGAATTCCGCCATTGGACGGAACGCCATCGGCTATAGTAATATTAGGTCTTGTTTGTTGGGCAAAGACAGCTGGGCTCCCCGTAGAGGGCAGCCGGCAAAAGAGAAAAAGGAACCGTGAGAATGCATAAACGAATCGCCGCTACTGTGTTGAGTTGTATGTTGGCCCTCTTGTTGGCCGCGCCCGCGACGGCGGATCTCCATGAGTATGACGAGGAGACGCTGAGGGAGGAAGGCTGGATTAACCTGTTCGATGGAGAGGACCTCTCGGGGTGGGTCAACCCGCACGATCCCGAGGGCGACAAGAATTGGTACGTGGACGACGATGGGCTAATGACCAACATCGCCGGTGAGAACGACATCGCCACGGAGGAGGAATGGGAGGATTTCGAGATCAAGCTGGACTACCGGATTCCGGAAGGCGGCAATAGCGGCGTGTATCTTCGGGGACGGGTGGAAGTGCAGATTCTGGACAGTTCCGAAGAGGAGGAGCCTGGCTTGGGCTCCGATGGAGCCATCTACAACCAGCACGCCCCGGAAGTGTTGGCGGCCAACCCGATTAGCGAGTGGAACAGCCTGTACATCAAATACGAGGGCGACACGGTCTGTGCGACGTTGAACGGCGAGGTTATCCAGGACGAGAGCGTCGTGACCGGTCCCACGGGCGGCGCGCTGCCCGGGGAGGTTGATGAGCCTGGTCCGATCATGCTTCAGGATTACAGCAAGGTATGGTTCCGTGACATCTGGTTGCGGCCCATTGAGAACGACAACGACGAAGGCTAAGCGCACACGCGTCTAAGCTGCTTCATGAAACAAACCGCGCCGGCGGCTAGGTTTTGTCACCTGGTCTCCGGCGCGGTTACTTTCTATGCATAGGGCATTGCGGGAACCTTGCCGCGAAGCCGGGCGTACACCGTCAGCGCGCGCCGGTGATGCTACTCCACCCTCCCCCATGTTGCGTTTCGTTTCGGTATTCGGCGATGCGTCTAGCGGGTCCGGTTACTCGCGACGTTGGCCGGCGCGTTGATCCATGCGATAGACGAAGGCCAACACCTCCGCCACGGCTTGATATAACGGCTCGGGGATTTCCGCGTTTAAATCAAGCTGGGAAAGGACAGCCACCAGGCTGGGGTCGCTATGGATGGGGATGCCGTTTTCCCGGGCCACTTCGAGGATGCGATCGGCCAGGAACCCGGCCCCTTTGGCCGACACATGCGGGGCGGATTCGCGGTCGGCCGTATAGCGCAACACCACCGCGCGGCGGCGTAATGCGTCGGAACTATCGCCGGAAGGATTTGTCATGCCCGCAAGTTTATCCTTGAGAATCGCCGCATCAGGCCAGCGGCTTCCTTTAGACGGTCCCCGTCCCACAACGTCACCTGGACTTCCGCTCCCGGATAGCCTGCTTGGGCG
>PUMX01000225.1 GCA_003552485.1 Candidatus Hydrogenedentota bacterium | reverse complement strand
TGGCCCCCTTGCCGCCTGGAACCACGCGAAATGCGCCCCCAATCACCGTTTCCCCCGGGCGGGGACACCGCGCAACTTCCGTGACCAGATCGGCATTGGCGCTGCCCACTACAAGCAGCTTCGTTCCGGAAAAATCAATGCTCATGCCTTATACTCCCACTGAGCCAAAGAATACCGCACGATACGGAAGGGTTACAAAGCCTCGCCTCCTAATGGCGTAAGAGCCGAGACTTAGCCAGTGCGGGGCTGGCCGGGTTTCAGCAGCGGCGCCAGCGGACACTGCTCGCATCGCGGCCGCACGCGGCAGAAGTCCTTGCCGGTCCATACGATAAGGCCGTGATATTCTTTGAAGAAGTGAACATCCGCTTCAAGGTTATCTTCAAATATCCGCCGCAGCGTTTCATAACCGGGATCCTTTTCTTCGATGAGTCCGTGACGGTAAAGAATGCGACGGGTGTAAGCGTCAACGACAAACACCGGCTTCTCGCACGCGTAAAGCAATATATCGTCAGCCGTTTCCGGGCCGATCCCGTTCACGGCGAGCAATTCAGGGCGGAGCCTGTCGAGCGGTTGCCGCGCCATACGCGTCATGCTTCCCCGGTGGCGCGCCGTTAGGTACTCGCAGAAGCTACGCACACGCCGGGCTTTCACGCGGAAGTAACCCGATGGACGCAGCGCGGTTTCCAGCGTTTCGTCATCACAGGCCAGCAACTTGCGCGGAGAAAGCAAGCGGGCCTCTTTAAGGTTGGTGATGGCGCGCTCGACATTAATCCACGCCGTGTTTTGAGTAAGTATGGCGCCCACGGCGATCTCGAAGGGCGAGTCGCCCGGCCACCAGCCCGTCACTCCATAATGCCCGCGCATCGCCTCATACACAGCCTCTAACGCTTCACGCATAGGCGATATCAGGGCTCGGCCGCAATACGCACGGCGTCGCCGGGTTTCACGCCGGCGGCTTCTGCGAGGTTCCCGAGATTGATGGCGAGTTCTACAAAGCCCGCGCTCTGGATGAGAAGCACCCGTTGGCCTTCATCAACGTCGCTGTAGGTTGTTCGCCACGGCGCTTCAAAAGCTTCGTCTTCGATAGTCACCGACAATTCGTCGCCGCGCTGCGCGCCTAGTTCAGCCAGTTCGCTTTCGGTGATATTCGTCACAACATTGCCGTACGTGTCGGTGCGCAACACCTGGCCCTTCACAGCCCCATTCCGTATCTCGGGGCGCGCAATCTCCAGCGAAGTAATCTCCTCGACAACAGGACCGACCGATGAGAAGTCCGCGCCGCCCGCCAAAGCGCCGGAGACCGGGCCGAAGATGTCGCGTCCGTGAAAAGTGTGAGAGACCGCTCCCTCACGCCAAAGGGCTTGGTTTGTCAGCTCGCGCGCTTCTTCTATGCCAAGCTGCGAAACGGCCGGCTCCAGAAGACCATTGTCAGGTCCGACGAAGTAGTGCCCCGAGGCGGTGCGCACCGCAATGGGCCGCCGTTCCGCGCCCACGCCGGGATCGACGACGACGCAGAAGACGGTCCCTTTGGGAAAGTGCTCGACTACCTCAGCCAACATATGCGCGCCCGCCGTTACGTCAAAAGGCGGCACGGAATGCGTGATATCAACCACCGTGGCGTCGCGGTATTTCGTGTGGATGACGCCATGCAACATGCCGGCATAGATGGAATCGGCCCCATAATCCGTCAGCAGGGCGACCATGCCATTGGGGGATGCCTGAGCCGGCTGTAAGAGCGCCAGCGCTCCCACTGCGGCTATCAGAATCAATTGGATCCGCATATGTTGAATCCTCCCTGGACCAGCACGCAGCCTGTACGGCCGCGCTCCGATCATCAATGGTCATGGCGAAAGTCGCACCCCCGCCGCCATAGCATTCGTTCGGCGCACAACAGGCCCATAATGCTCATGGCGTCCGTGATCTCTCCCGCATCCACCATGGCCAACGCTTCGCAAAAAGGAACCCGCTTCACTTCAAGCACTTCGCTCTCGTCGGGATCAGGCTCGCATGATTCAAGATCCTCGGCCAAGTAGAGATAACCCGCTTCCGAGGAAATGCAGTTGCTCAGGTGGATTTCGCCGCCGAGTGGAGTCCAGCTACGGGCGATAAGACCGGCTTCTTCTCGAAGCTCCCGTTGAATCGCGGCCAAAGGCGTTTCGCCGGAATCGGCGCCTCCTTCGACGATCTCCCACGAATAACCGTCTATGGGATACCGGTATTGGCCGACCAGATAGACCTCGTGCTCCGGCGTGAGCGCCACCACGCCCGTGGCGATGCGCGTCTCGATCACGCTGTATATGCCCTCGCCGCCGTTGGGGTTGATCACTCGATCTTCGCGCAGGGTAAGCCACGGATTCTCGTAGATTATGCGGCTGTTCTTACGGCTCCAACACGCATGTCCGCTGAAATGATTCATCGACTAAAGGAACTCCGTCTCATATTGGATCTGGGGCCTCGTAAACCCGGCCTGTTCCCGGCGCGGCCCGTCGAGAGATTGTAGACCATCGCCTCGCCACCGCGCCAACAGCGGCGGCTCGCTTTGTGGCTGGCAGTATGGTAGATTTGCCGTGTGCGTGCGGCCCCGGGATGGTTGCGCGACGCATAAACCCTCTCTTCTGAGGATTGAACAAGGAGCGATCTATGAACACGCGCATTAACAAACTGATCCTGGCGCTCATGTTGGCTGTGGCGCCCTTGGCCGCGTGGTCGGCCGATACCCGGCTCGTATTGGAAAGCGAGACGGACCCAGTCACGATAATGGGACAGACGCAGCCAGCCGAGTCCTTCGAGGCCACGGTCTGGATTGGCGAACACGGCGTGCGGCGCGACGAACCGAATCAGAGTTATCTCGCACGGTTCGACGAAAACGTCTTGTAC
>PUMX01000303.1 GCA_003552485.1 Candidatus Hydrogenedentota bacterium | reverse complement strand
ATGATGCGCTGGCTTCGCTACGATGGCCCCGATGAAGTCACGGTTGGCATCGAATACCTCGCCCCCGGCTGCACGCCCACCGACGTCCGCCTGATCCGGAGCAACACCCCGGTCGGCGACGCGAAGCCGGCCCTGTTCTTCCACCCGCACGGGAAACCGGAGGCCGGCGCGCTGGTCTTTTCCCCTGCGGCCTTCGCGGCGGGCAGCCAGGTGTCGTTTCGGGTCGCCGGCGAGCAGCTTGTGGTCAAACTGGATGCGGTTCGCCCCGAGAGCCACACCTTCAGCCGTGCGGATTTCCCGATGCCGGCATCCCGGCCATCTTGAAGAGGCGACCAGCACGATACGCGGCACGTCCACTGCGGCGCCGCGGTCTCGCCCTAAACATCGGTATCGGTGGCATTCCCGCCGCCTTCTGATATTCTCTGCGCGGGTGCCGGGGAATCCTGGGCGGTCTCGTGCACGTCCCCACCCAGGGTTGACGCCCACGACTTCGACCCGAAGAAGCGCTGGCTGTAACGAGTTCAGGCATACCGGGTTGGTGCTTCGCACCGCCATTGTTTGTGGCGGTTGCGCGTACAGGGCGAGCATGTTCCGGGAAACCACGAATGACCAAGCCAGTCAATTCCATCAGCCTTCTTTTCGCTGCCCGGGAACCAGAAGCAGCCGAGCGACTGATCAGTTGTATCCGCATCCGGGGCCCTGCGGTCCGGGCCAGAAGTCTGGTGGACCTGGCGGGTGTCGATGCGCTGCTTCTTGAGGAACGTTTTCATGCGATCATTCTGGTGCATTCCGGGGCGAACCATGAACTGAACAGGATCAATGACGCGCTGTTCCATGCTGGCCGGACAACCCCGGTCATCGTGATCAGTGACCAGAACGAAAATCAGCGGCTGGACATGTACGAATCGGGAGCCTTTGCCGTCGTTGGCAAAGGCCTGGAGGAACTGGCCGCGGTTGTTGTACTCAGGGCCGTCGAACACTACCTGTGTTCCACGCAGGTACACCGGTTGCGAAGCAATCTGCTCGAATTGGAACGGCAGTACCTGCGGGTGCTCGAGGATTCGAAGGATCCCGTGATCTACACCCGTGACGGGAACTGTATCTCGACCAACCGCGCTGGGCTCGAGCAGCTCCAGCTCGACTCGCCCGGAGACCTCGAAGGACGCAGCCTGGCCGATTTCGTGATTCCGGAACAGCAAGAGCTGGTGCGTCAGTGGTTGGAGGCGCGGACACTGGAGGTCACTCCCGGGAGCGAACGCCGGCCAATGACGCTTCGGACCGAACTGGGCAAGCCTTTCGATGCGGACCTCATTTTTACCGACGCGACGATCGAAGGCGAACACTGCACCGTGGTCCGAATTGCGATGCCCGTGGAGAGTGACGGGCTCGAAGGGCTGGACGCGCTGGATCCTGGAACAGGCCTGAGCAACCGCCAGCACCTTTTCCGCGAGGCTGAAAGGGCTCTGAACCTCGCAGCTCGTTCGGGTCGGCCCTTTGCGCTCCTTGAGGTCTCGGTGGACGAATTCGAACGCCTGCAGTCCGAGTTCGGCAGTAACGGCTCGGACATCCTCCTGATGGAGGTTGGCCGGGGCATTCGCGATTTTTTCCGGGAGTCGGATACTGTTGCACACCTTGGCGACGGGTTTTACGGGGTTCTGATTCCCAGAGTCCAACGCTCCGAGCTGGAGCAGCGTCTGGGCGCGCTGATCAGGACCATAGCCTCACGCGAGATCGATCTCGGGCAAGAGTCGTCAAGAGTAACCCTTTCATGCGGCGCTGTTATTGCGGACGATGCGGCACCAACGATGGAAGATCTCCTTGAGCGCGCAAGAACGGGAGTGGAAGATGTTCGGCGAAATGGGGGAAACGGGTACTCGTTCCAGAAACCCCCTGCGGATACACTGGCGCGCTCGAGGTCGGACCGGCTCTGGAAGGACCGGATCCAGGATGCGATCGCCCACGACCGGATCCGGCTCCTCTATCAACCGATCGTGAATCTTCACGGGGGAGCGTTTCCCCTCTTCAACGTGTTCGTGAGACTCTCCGGACCGGACGAGGAAGTCTACGAACCGGAAGACTTCCTGCCTGCGGCTGAACGCACCGGAATCGCCGCCGACATCGACCGGTGGATCGTGAGCCGAGCACTCTCGAGGCTTGCCGATCGCATCCGCACGGAACCAAAGACGCTTTTTTTTCTGAAGCTGACCCGTGGTTCACTGATCGATGGTTCCGTAGTCCTTTGGCTTCAGGAGTTTCTGCACCGAAACCGCATCCCCTCCGGCAATGTCGTCGTCGAGATCAAGGAAGCGACGATCGTCACGAACCTGCAGGCCGCATCGAGTACTGCAAGGGGCCTGAAAGCCATTGGAGCCCAGCTTTGCATCGATGACTTCGGCAACGGCCTGAACCCGTTTCACATCCTCCGGCGCATTGATGCCGACTACATCAAGCTCGAGGGGAACCTCGTGCGAAACCTGGTCCGGGACGAGGGCAGTCGCGACGCGATCCGCCGGTTTACCGAGGGCGGTCACGCCAAGGGAAAGCAGATCATCGTCCCGCTAGTCGAGGATGCCGCCACACTGGCGGTGCTGTACGAGCTCGGCGTGAATCTCGTGCAGGGCTACTTCGTGCACCCGCCGGGGGAGGCGCTCGACCTGGACTTCACCCAGGTGCTCTGACGCGGCAACCGCGCTCGGGGCCAGCCGCACGCCCTTTCGAGGGCGATGCGGGGGCGCGGCGAGGGGAACGCCTCCGACTCAGCGGTTCCAGAACTTCAGGTCCTCGAAGAAGCCCCTGACGCCGTCCAGCCAGGAGTGGGTCTGGGGGCTGTGGCGCGTGCCGCCCTGCTGCGTGGACTCGTCGAACTCGCGCAGCAGT
>PUMX01000571.1 GCA_003552485.1 Candidatus Hydrogenedentota bacterium | reverse complement strand
TGACTCCGTTTCTGGCGAACTGCTCGCCGCCTCTTCCACGGGCTGGTCTGGCGCCACGCTCTTCTCACCGGCGGGCTCGGGCGGTGTCCATTCGGGGGCCTCGGACGTGTTGCTCGTCCCGGCCACGGCGCCGCCTGAACTCGAGCCCATTACCTCTGACGTCGCTGGACTAGAAGAGCCGCTGAGGTTGGCCAAGCAATCGCGCACGGCCTCGCGGAGCGCGTCCCGAATAGCGCGTTCGTCGCGAAACCGCACCTCTCGCTTGGCGGGGTGGATGTTGACGTCAGCCAGACGGGGGTGCACCTGGGCCATGACAATGCCCACGGGCCGCCGGCCCACGGTCAATAACTGCCTGTATCCGTCCTCGAAGCCATACTGTAGGGCGCGGTTCTGGATGGGGCGGCGATTGAGAAAGAAGAACTGATGCGTGCGCTGGGATCGCGTCAGGGCGGGCGTTCCGATAAGGCCTTCGAGTTGAATCCCGCTTTGCTCGCCCTTGAAGGGGACCATATCCTGAAGAAAATTCAGTCCCCATATCAAGGCCACGCGTTCGCGAAGCGTGGCGTTCTGGGGGATGTCCAGCAGAAGCTTGTCGTTGTGGTAGATCTGCCACGCCACCCCGGTGTTCACGAGGGCGTGCCGTTGGAGCACGTCCAGGGCTTGGCCGAGTTCGGTGGTAATGCCTTTGAGAAACTTGGCGCGGGCGGGCGTGTTGAAGTAGAGCCGATGCACGCCGATCCGGGTGCCCACGGGCGCGGGCGCCTCGCTCACGTCGCGCAAGACGCCGCCTTCCACGCGCACCCGCGTGCCCGCATCATCCTTCTCCCGCCGTGTTAGAAGTTCAAATCGGCTTACGGCGGCGATGCTCGCCAGGGCCTCACCCCGAAAACCCAGCGTATGAATGGCGTCGAGGTCTTCCTTCTTGCGAATCTTGCTCGTGGCGTGACGCTCAATAGCCATCAAGGCATCCTGTTCCGACATCCCGTGGCCGTTGTCCGTCACCTCCACGGTTCGCCGGCCCGCCGCCACCAACCGCACGGTGATGCGCGTGGCGTGGGCGTCGAGCGCGTTCTCGATAAGCTCCTTCACCACGGAAGCCGGCCGTTCCACGACCTCGCCCGCCGCGATCTTGTTGGCGAGTTCTTCGGGAAGGACACGCACGGGTGGTGTTTGAATGCTTGTCATGCCGGTGGAAGCCCCCTTTTACGTTTATAAGTCCATTGTACGTAACGGGTTATGCAGGCCGCAAACCTTCGTAACTTCCTGGCGCCTAAGCCCGCAGTAGTAACAACGTGGATTTTGGGGACCGATTTGGGTCATAATGGGGTTGGTGAACGTTCGGAAGAGGGGATACCTTCGGAAAGGACGCCCATACGCGCTCATCTGACCCAACGCGCCGCAAGAATGCCCTACTCGTTCTTCTTCCAGGGAAATCTTCGGATACAAAGAGGTGTTACGGGTGAGTAGGCGTTTTGTTTGTTTCTAGAACCGAATTCTCTGCATGTATCTGGTTACTACAGGACGCTCTGCGCGTCCACACTATGGATTCAAACGGGACCGCGTGAAAAGCATGAAAGACCTTGCTATCGAGGCGTGTTCACGCTGTCCGACAACTACGGGACAGGCGGCGGAGGCGTGGGGCCGAACGTCATACGGTCCGCTTTCAACCGGCGAATGAATACATCATGACAACACAGGCGCAGCAAATCATTAATCTTGATAAGCTCAAACAATATGCCGCGGCTAAAGCCGTGCAGCTCGTGGAAAGCGGGATGGTCATTGGATTTGGCCACGGGAGCACAGCTATTCACGCCCTTCATGGAATAGCACAGCGGTTTAAGGAAGGTTCCCTGCGGGACATCCGTGGCATTCCTTGCTCCAGGCACATTCAAGCCGAAGCAGAACGCCTAGGTCTTCCCTTGGTCACCTTTGACGACATTGAGAGTATTGACCTTACCATTGATGGGGCCGATGAAGTGGATACCCAACTCAACGTTATCAAAGGGGGCGGAGGCGCGTTACTTCGCGAAAAAGTGGTGGCTCAAGCCACAGCGTACGAGGTCATTGTTGTAGATGACACCAAACTCTCGCCCCAACTTGGAAAACGTTGGCCGGTTCCGGTCGAGGTGGTTCCCTTCGCTCTGCGTCCCGTAAGCGCCTTCATCACCGAACTAGGCGGGCGGGCGCAGCTACGCGAAACGAGTACGGGCGGCGCCCTTCAGACCGACCAAGGCAACTACGTCCTTGATTGCCACTTCGGGCCCATCGCGAATCCGGAGGGACTCGCGCTGCAACTCGGTGAGAAGGCCGGCGTAGTGGAACACGGCCTGTTTCTGGATCTAACCAGCGAAGTCATCGTCGCGGGAGCCGAGGGTGTCCGCACGCTGAAACGGAACGCGCGGCCGTAATCCCAGCATAGCGGCATCTGCACCGCTCGTAGCCCGTCCCCTGGCCCCCCTTCTAATCCAATCCCAACGCGCTGGGAAGCTCGGTGAGCATTGTAAGGCGGGGGTAGTCGCCCATGTAACGTCTTTCCCGGTCAATGAGCACAGGACGCAGACCGGCCCCATGCGCGCCTGCGGCGTCATCCACGGCTGAATCGCCAATATGTAACGTGCGGTGGGGCGCGACGTTCAACCGGGCCGCGGCCGCCTCGAAGATGCGGGGATCGGGCTTGGCGCAGCCAATCTCGGCGGAAGTCAAGACGAAAGCGAAGTAGCGGAGAAGACCGAGTTGTTCAAGAAGGATGGGCAAACGCGAATCCCAGTTCGACACCACGGCGCAGGGGATACCAGCCCGGCTAAGGCGGTCTAGGGTAGGCGTCACGTCTTCATATATGCGCCACGCCTCAGGTTTGGCGAAATGGCGAAACACCTCG
>PUMX01000389.1 GCA_003552485.1 Candidatus Hydrogenedentota bacterium | reverse complement strand
GGCCGGCAGGGCGGTTCCATCCCGCGGCTCATTGTCTCCAGCCGGTCAAAATCTTGGCTCGTAACCGATGGATCTCCATGGCTCCAGAGTATGTTGCCGTCCAGGTCCAAGGCCACGAGGCGCAAGTGCGCGGCGTAAAAGTTCGCGTAGGAGACCAGCAGCTCGATGCGTCCATCACCGGTCAAATCCGCCGGCAACGCGAAACCGCCCGTGAGCCCTGCTGGCAGCTGGATCTTCTTCCATAATTGCATACCGCCCGGCGCTGATTCCTCGGCGGCGCTTGAGAGCGGCGCCCCCACGCCTATCAGCACCGCGGCCAGGAGAAGCATTGCGCCTCGCAACGTATTCGTAATAGTCATAACGGCTACTCCTGTTTCTTGCTTGCGATCGGACCGCCGACTGGCAATGATCCGTGACCAGCCCGTTCCCTCTGGCTGCTTTTTAAGAGTACCGAACGATCAACACTTCGTGTCAAGGTTGGTCGCCTTCACCTGGCGCGTGCCGAAGAAACGATCTGGTAAAGCAACTCAATGAGTTTCTCGGGCGGGTATGGCTTCTGAATAAACCGCTCGGGCAGTTGTCCATTGATACTGGATAGCGCATCTTCTTCCCGGTAGCCGCTCGACAGCACAATCGGAATCGTGGGCGACACTTGGCGCATGAGGCCTAACACCTCCGTTCCTTTCATACCCGGCATGGTGACATCCAGCAGCACCACGTCGATATCGCTGGCGTGACGGTCAAGGAGCTCGATGCCTTCCCGCCCGCTTTTGGCAACATACACTTTGAATCCATGACGCCCGAAGACGCGGCGCAGCACATTACACAGACTGGGTTCGTCGTCGACGACGAGCACGGTGAGTGGAGATTGCTCGACTACCGTTCCCGAGCGGGACGCCTGTTGGGGCGCATTCATCTCTTGTGTGTCTTGTTGAAGGATCGGTAGCAGAATGCGGACAACGCTTCCCCTGTCAGGTTGCGAGGAGATGTGAATGGCCCCGCCGTGGCCGCGCACCACACCCAGCGCGGCGGCCATACCCAGCCCGCGGCGCGTGAACTTGGTGGCGAAAAAAGGATCGGACAACCGTTCCTGGGCATATTGATCTATGCCGGAGCCCGTGTCGCTGATCTCGAGAGAGACGTAATCTCCCGCAGGCAGGGGCTCGGCGGATGAGAGGCTCGTCAGTTCACAAACAGTTGGACGACGGAGACTGGTACGGACGCGGATGAGACCGTTGTCTCCGTTCAGGGCTTCGGAAGCGTTGCTGACAATGCTCTGGAGCACCTGTCGAATTTGCGCGGAATCCAGTCGTGCGAGCGGCAGGTCCGGCGCAAGTTCAAACACCAACTCAGCGTTGGGATGAATCAGGCGTTTCAGCCCATCGCGCCATTCCGTAATGAGTTCGGACAGGTTGAGCGCCCGCGCCCGCATTTCGCCACGGCCGGAGCAGGCGAGCAACTGCTGGGTAAGCTTGGCGGCGTCCAAGGCGGCTGTATGCGCTTGTTCCACAGCCTCATGCCCCGGCGAACGGGGAGTGAGTTCGCTCTCGGCGAGGTAAAGGTTTCCGACGATTGCGGCCAATACGTTGTTGAAGTCGTGCGCCAACCCGCCCGCCATCACGGCGAGACCTTCGAGCCGTTGATGGTGACGGTGACGCTCGTCCGCAGCATCGCGCCGGGCTTCTGCTTCCCGGCGCTCCAAGGCCGCCGTCAACAAATACGAGGCGATATGCAGCACGGCCAAGGCGCACGAGTCCCAGACGCGTTCTCCACGCACCATGTCAAGGCCGAGGTAACCCAGCACACCTTCACTGCCTAGCAGCGGAACGACGAGCAAGGACTTTACCTGCCGCTGTGCGAGTATACGCTTTTCGTGTTGCGCCTCCGCGGGGATGGCGCTCATCGTCGCGACGTTAAGAATGCCTTGTTTCTGTATTTCGTCGCGCCCCCACGCGAAATCGTTGATTGTGGTTCCGTGAAACAGGTGGAGTTGCGCGGCCATGCCGGGCGCACACCAGTAAAGGTTGTCCTCAGCAGACACACGGTTCCCGCGCACTCGCACTATGTAGGCGAGGTCCGCGCTGCAAAACGCCCCGATAAGACGTAGCGCTTTGCTGATGGTGGTGGCGATCTTGTCCAGCGGAACACTGCGAAACAACTCGACGATCGTTATGATGGTGCGCTCGAATTCGAGGTAACGCTCGAGGGCCGGCTGGTTTTCGCTTCGCCACGCCCGCTGCTGATCGAGCGCAGTTTGCAACTGCTCGTTGTCAAGGACCACCGACACAAGCTGGGCAGTGTTGACCAGCGACGCTATGTCGGAATCGCGGAACGCCTTGCCGGCTTCATTGTGGCCATGGGCCACCGCGAGAACTCCGGTGACTACGCCCTGAACGAAAAGCGGCGCGCCAGCCAAGGCGCGGCACTCGCCTTCTCGCGCTTTTGGCGAACGGCCATCCCAGTTATCGTAGTCTTTGACAACGAGGACTCGCCCCGCGGACCAAACCCGGCCGCCCAACCCTTCGCCGTGTTGGCAGGAAGTACCAAGGTAAGACTCGAACAGCCCACGGGCATAGCACAGTCGAAGCTCATGGGCGCTCGGCTCGAGAAGCTGAATAAAGCCGTGATTGGCATTGGCGAGTCGGCCTGCGTAATTCAGTATTGTACGCAGCAATTCGTCTTTGTCCCGGCGCCCAAATGGAGCGGTTGTGGCGGCGTTCGGAAAGGTCTCAGTCATCTGCGGTCTCCCCGCGGAACATCTCCGCTATGGCGCTAGTAGCGTGGCTTGCGTGAATGGAATCGGGTTCCCGGGAACGCTTGCCAGCCCAACCCCATCGCAGCCAGTACTGACGGCCTGATCCTCGAACAACCTCCCTTGGAAT
>PUMX01000067.1 GCA_003552485.1 Candidatus Hydrogenedentota bacterium | reverse complement strand
CGACGGGAACCTTGGCATCATGGATTACTACCGCATGAAGAACGTCCAGGCGGACACAAGCATGCGGGATTCCATCTCCCAAACGGGTGATTCTGGAGAGAGTGATACGGATACCCCGCGCAACTACTAAGGGGCTGTATGGAAAATCTGATCATATATTTGGTCTTCATCGTCCTGCTGGTGTTGGGTCTTGGACGCAAGGTTCAGGAGCAACGCAGCCAGGAAGAGGAGCGACGCAAGAGAGCGCAACGCTCGAAACCAGAAGACCTGCCTGAAGCGACGCGCCGGGTGCTCTATGGAGACTCCTCAGTGGTTCGGGAAGCGCAGCCCCGGGAAGCCTCCCGGCCGCAGCAGGAGGAGGAACAGGAGTACGCGCGGCAAGCGCCGCGGCCGCCCCGTTCGGCCCCTCGCGACCGGCCCGCTTCTCGCGAGATGCGAGAAGAAGCCTGGGACATGCCCCAAGAGCGGGTTGACGAACAGCGGGCCATGCCGGGCGAGGAGCGCCGCAGGAAGCAGAAAGTGCCGCAAATGGTGCGCCAGTTTGCGCAGCAGGTCCAGGAGCAGTTGGAAGACTTCGGGCAGTCGGTGATCGAGGAACGCAAACAAGAGGCCGAACGCACAGCGCGCGAGGCGAAGAAGCGGGGCCAAGAACGCCAGAAGGAACTGACCGCGCAACAGCGCCGGCAACGTAAGGAAGCGTCTACCCAACAAAAGGCGCGTCGGCGGGCGGGAGAATGGTGGGACACAACGCCGCGACAGCCCAGCTTGCGCGCACATTCCTTGCTTCGCGATAAACAGAACGTGCGCCAAGGCATTCTGCTTCGTGAAATCCTGGGGCCTCCAAAAGGGTTGCAGCGTTTCGATTAAGAGGAGCCAGTCTTCTTTATAGGCGCTCGGCGGACGTAACCATCTGCCGGGCGCCTTCTTATTGGTCTGGTTGGTTGCCGGCCGTGCGGGCTGTTCGAGAAGCCGACTTGCTTGTTCGGAAAGCTTCTATGGCGTGGGCGCCGCCGGCTGTTGCAGCGGTTCATCTTCGGCGTTGATCCGGCTACTTGCCGGGCGCCTCGCCGACGGATGGCGCGCCACTCTGCTTTCGGGGGCGGTTGAAGGTTATGACGCCCTGTTCCTTCAGCCAAGCGACGCCGCCGAGCATAAGAACCAGCGCCTGGGTGGTGTAGAAGACGAGTAACCCGCCAAAGACGCCTGACGTGAAGCCGTAAGTGTGCAAGCCCACGCCCAAGAGATTAACGCCCCACCATGCAAAAGCGACGATCATGCCTGAGATGACCGCGGCCATATTGACGCCGAAGTCGCGCAGATAGCCGCCAAGCCGTCCATGAAGGAGGAACAGCGACCACAGGACAATCATGAGAGCGCCGTTCTCCTTGGGATCCCAGCCCCAGAACCGCCCCCAGCTCTCGTTAGCCCAGACGCCGCCGAGCACCGTGCCCACCACCGCGAACAAGAGGCCGAAGCAAACAGCGCCGTAGGTCATTCGGGTGATCGAACGATAGAACTTCTTGTCGTTGGCCCGGTAGCCGAATAGCTTGCCGAACAGATAGACGTGGGCAATGCCCGAAGCGACCAAGTATCCCGCGTAACCGATGACGATGGTGATCACATGAACGGATAGCCAGAAGTTCGTGTCCAGCACCGCGATGAGGCTCGGCATGGTGTCCACGCCTTCATGCGCCTCGTAACGGTTGGCCAGGAACATGCCCAGCGCGCCGAGAACCGCCGCCACGGAGATGGCTATCTTTTGGCGGTTCATGTATTCGGCGGCCGTGGCGACTACCACGCCCACGGCGGTAGTGAATAGGATGGTTTCGTACAGGGTGGTTACGGGTGGACGTCCTCGAATGAAACAACGCCACGTAATGGCCGCCGCGAGCAGCAGGGTTGGCAGAATAACCGCGGCGAACGCAGCCCAGTTCAAGGGCCGGTTCAAGGGCCACATCCAAAGCACCGCCACGACGATAAAGCTGAGCACATAGAGCGTAAGGCTTCGGCCAAGCAGATTCCAGTTGTAGTAGCTGACCTCGCTCGGAACCATATCGTACTCGCCGCGTTCATCTGCGGCCGCCGTTGCTTTCGCATGGAAAGCGCGCAATTGCTCCTTGAACGCCTCGGGATCGCTGCGCAGGCGCGGCAAGGGTTCAAGAGCGGCCAGCAACTCTAGCTGCTCTTCCGGTGGTTCCGGCGCTTGCAGGGTGACCAGCGCCATATCGCCGGGCGTAAGCCATTCGTCGTGTCCCGACAGCGTTCCGACGGGCGGAAGCAGCGGGAGGGCTATGGCCTCTTGAGAGACGTGATCAAGCTCATGCAGAAGACCCATGAGCGCATTCATTTCTGTTTCGCGCCGCTCTTCGTCAATCTCTTCGGGGGCGTCTTGTAACAGGCCGAACATGCCTGCGACCGCTGGGGCTCTGCGCAATACCGCGCTATAGGTGGCGGCTTCGCCATCGAACAGCGCAGATAGACCGCCGCTGACATTGACAGCGAACGACTCCCGGCCGAAGTCGAAATAGGTCATAATCAGCTCGAATTCACGAAGATTGCCGGCCAGCATCATCAGGTTGCGCTCGACGCTGGACCAGTTAGCCTGCGGTTTGTCTTGGATCTGTTGGGCCAGCGAGAACAGGCGCTGCCGTCCTGGCGCCAAGTCAGCATACGAATAACGGCCGCGCCGATCCCGATCCTCGTAGCTGATGCCAATCGTTTCAAGCACATCCGAATCATGCACCACGAAATGCGGGTAATGCCGAGCGGTTTCCGGGAAGAACAGACACGCCATGAACCATTCGATGGGCTCCATACGCCGTCCGCCGCCGCGCAAGCGGCTTAGGAATCCACCTTCGTCTCCATCGACGGGATCGGTGAAGTG
>PUMX01000443.1 GCA_003552485.1 Candidatus Hydrogenedentota bacterium | reverse complement strand
GTCAACCGGAGGCTTTCCGCGCCGCTGATCCCGGATGCGAAAACCCAGCTTAGCTCTTCGCTGGGCGTCAGCGAACGATGTTGCTGAAAGCGTAACCACTCGGGGTGGTCCGGCTCGACAGTGACCGGCAGGGTGTCTGGAGAGGTTCCGTGCCGGCCGCCGGAAAACAGAGGCGCTTCGGCTGATTCGCCGCCCAGACTGCCGATTTCGGGATGGGCCAGCCACAGTGTTCCATTCTCGCAGCGCCGGTCGCCGGGCGCGCCAAGATTGACGCCGCCGCGCCGGATAGGCGCTTCGGGTTGTGGAAGATTGCCAGCGTAGGTCGACCAGCCTTCGACATCGGGGTCATGCACGAGGGCGAGCGAGGTCTGCAACTGGTAGGCGCAGATACAGGTGCGTGTGTAGTCGGGCGCGCTCACGATTCCGTCAGCGGGCACCAGGTTTGGCGTGCAGCCGGCCCGCACGCCGCCAAAATCGCTGACGCCTCTGTCAGCTGCGAGGTCGAAATAGCTGGCGGTCCCCCGCCGGAAAGAAATCAGATTCTGCGAAGCGATGAGTTGGCCGCAGTTGCTGCTGCTCGGAAAGCGCCAAGGCCGTTCTTCGCCCGTCAATGGATGGGGTTGCGTTGCGTCCTCGCCGGTGAGCAGGTCAAACATCCGGCCGCTCACGATGATCATGTCGTCATGCAGCATAGGGGCGTTCTGATACTCGACCGCCCGGCCCCACATTTCTTCTCCGCGTTCTGCACAATAGGCGGCCAAACGCTCGGCGGGAAACGGTTCGTCCTCGAGCACTTGCCGGCTATTCCTCGCGGGCCGACCCGCCTGAAGAAGCATATCGTGGGTTTCGGAATATCCCAGCCACGTGCCGAACAGCGATTCGTTCTTGCGCCAGAGCACATCGCCGTCGCGAATATCAAGCGCCAACAGTTCGGGATCCGCGGTGTCTTCTCCGCGGCGCTCGAGCAGATTCAGCGCGCCCTCGGTAAGCCGGTCCATCACGTACAGCCGCCCGCCGCCAGCGGCGATGGCGTTATGCCGGAAGCCGAAATCCGCTTGCCGGGACCAAAGCACATCGCCGGTGCGGCGGTCCATGACAACAATCCGCTCGCTCGACGTAGCATTCCACGAGCGATTGCCCCCTGGACGGCTATCGTCGAAGTACTGCGCATCCACACCGCCGATGAGCAGGTCTTCCCAAATGCTGACAAAACCCCAACGGGCGTCTTCATTCTCGTCATTCGCGGACGCCACGGTAAACTCGGCCAACGTCTCGCCAGTGTCGGGATCAAGCCGGAGGCAGACATCTTCATGTATCACGTATACACTGTCTTCATGGGACACGTACGGCGCGCCTACGTGGTCCGCGCCAGGCTGATGGCTTGTGGTGTCATAGGGCAAGCCAATACCGGGCAGCGATTTCCGCCACAGTAGCCGGCCCGTGTAGGCGTCGCGCGCATTCAGCACGTCCGGCCCCAGAATGAACAACCGGCCGCCAACCACCTGCGGAATAGGGCCACGGCCGTGGCGGGGCAACACATTCTCGTTGCTTGGCCCGCCGAACCATAGCAGGCCCAACGGCCCACGCAGTTCATCGCGGGATACAACCGTGTTGGCGGCGTTGGCGTTTTGGTGCGTCCAACGGCCTGCGCCAGGCAATGCGCCAACCCGCGTCAAGAGCGTCATGCCGTCATCATCATCCAAATTGGCGTTTTCCAAACCCGCTTCGCTCACCCATTCATCGAGTTGCTGCAGGTCCGGCGCGTGCTGAGAAGGCAATGCGGCCGTTCCCCCGTAGGGCCGTAACGAGCGAAACACCTTTTCCACAACGGCCTCGCCGGGTCCCGTCCCGACAGCGCTGATGTCCGCGATCACGGCAGCCTTGGCCAGATACGGCGGCAATGCGGCCGAAGTCAGGTCAGCTGCATGCGCGGCCACGCGCTCGCCATATAGCCCAGCTTCATCGAGTCTGCGCCGGAGGTCCTCGACCTTGGACTCGTCTGGATCAAGAACGATGATGTCAAGCTCAGACTGGCGCAACAGCTCGGCCAGCGCTTCGCCGCCCCCGATGCCCGCCAACAATGCGTAACCGTTGACGGCGTCCACGCGGTCCAGCACCGCCGCGATTCGGTCGGCCCATTCGCCATCGCTCGGCGCGTCCTCAATCGTTTCCGGCGTTGCATCCAAGAGGTGCTCGGTCACCTCCCGGCTTTCCGGACCAAAGCAGTAGATACGCCCCTGTTCCGTCACCACCAGCAGCCGGTTATCGGCGGCCAACATGTTCCAGATTTCGCCCTCGATTTCGCCAATATGAGAAACGCGGGCCGTGTCGCCAGCGTCAGGCACGTCGATCGCAAGGACTTCGCCATCCGGTCCCTCGCCATAGAGGCGGCTTCCGGCTTGAATAAAGACCCGCTCGACCTCGGCCTCTAGTTCGGCGGTCCACAGTTCGCGCAGGGGGTAATAGTCGGCGGTGCGTTCGCGCCGGCATGGTTCGCTCTCCCGCATCTCTCGCATGGGCTCATGGGCGTGCGCCATCAGCTTGCCATCGGCAACGCCAAGCAGCGCTGATTCGTTGGCGATGGCCACATCGATCAAAGGCCACCGCTCGAGTTCGAGCGTTCGACCCGGCTGCACGATATTCCCGGCGAGCGCTGGCGTACGGACCTGGAGCATAAGCTTGCCATCAGCCACCCGGCCCGTCTCGCCCGTAAAGTGAAAGTAGCCGCCCTTGGCCATCACCGCATAGCCGCCTTGACCGCCCCATCCCCGTCCAAACTGACGAGATGCAATATTGAGGTAGAGGAATTCGCCGGTGTCCCGCCCGGTGAGCATCATCGCCGTCTTGATCGGAATCGGGTTGGTTTCCAGAAACATCGCCTTGAACAGCGG
>PUMX01000251.1 GCA_003552485.1 Candidatus Hydrogenedentota bacterium | reverse complement strand
CCCGATCCAAGCACGGCCACTTTCTTTATCTCTTGCATGCTTGTATCCTTCTCCTTCCGTCCTAGCGGCCCAATCTGCAGCCGGCCGCGCTATCCGTTTGTCGGGTTTGTTGTGGGCCTCTCAGACGGACGCCACAGCGCCCAGCAATCCAAACCGGAACTCATCCTACTCACTAAGTTCGCTTTCTTCAAACCAGGCAACGGCCCTCAATCGTAACTGTAAACGGACTTGCCCGATGAGTGGAGCAACGGGGTGTTCAGGTCATATAGAGTATTATGGTTAGGGCAGTGAGAGGTTGTTCAATGATTAGAATACATGGCTCATCCGGCGCCGAATTAAGCATTAGTTAGATTCGCCGCCATCGATGGCCCCAGATCCAGCAAGTCAGAAGCGCATTTTAGAAAGCAGCTCATATCTCAACACGCGTATACACGGTATCCGGCGTGACGTCCGCCTTAGCGAGCTGTTCTCCAATCCACGCGATCTCCGCCGTGGAAAGCTTCTGTAACGGCGGCCGCACGTGAGCCGATTCAAGCCGTCCAAGCAAGACCAGCGCCTCCTTCATGCGGTTGTGCATATCAGCCAAAGGATGCCGATAGAATGCTCTGACGGTATGGTAAATGCGGTCATTGATTGCTTGCGCGCGCTGCAGTTGCTTGGTTTCAATTGCGCGCCACAACGCGACATGCAGATTAGCGAGGATGCTGCCCGCGCCGGACAACAGCCCGCGGCACCCCAACACAAGCGAGCCGAGCAACCATGCGCTGTGTGTTGATAGCACATTTACGGGTTGGTGTAGGCCGTGCAACTCGCGAATGTGGCGTTCGTGCAAGGCGCCATCGCCGCACATATCCTTAATGGCCCGAATGGCGGGAAACTGCGCGCACAGTTGCAGCAACGTGTCTATGGGGTAGCCCTGTCCACTGTTCATGGGGAATTGAAACAAGATCAGGGGAAGCTCGGTCTGTGTTGCGATACAGTCGATATGCGCGATAGCCATCTCGGGGCGCGCCTGCCCGCCGTTCGCCATGCTGTAGGGCGGAAACACCAACAGACAGCTTGCGCCCGTGTGATCGGCCATGCGCGCAATGCGGCCGGCTTCGAGGCTGCTGTCCGTATACACACCCGCAATGACGGGCAGGCGTCCGCCTACTTCATCAACAGCGACTTCGAGCGCCCGTTTCTGTTCATCGAAATCCAACGCATGCACTTCGGCAGCGTGACCGTTGACGGTGATGGCGGATATCCCTTCGACAGAGGCCAGATCGCGCAGATGCCGTCGAAACGCCGGCTCGTCTATTCGCAACTCTGCATCAAAAGGGAGTAGACATGCGGGAATAACCCCTTGGGGCTGATAAGGCTGAATGACCATGCATCCTCCATCCACTGAATAAATGCTCCTCGCTTACTCCAGAGTCCAGCGCTTCATTATGTGATAGAGCTGTCCGAGATACATGCTGACGCGTTCGATTTCTAGCGATGTCAGTTGCCGGTTGAACACCACGACTTCGCTAATGGCGCCTTGGCGCGGCTCATTGGCCGCCCAATAGGGCATGGCGAGATGGCCGCCCCCGCCAAAACTCCCGACGACGGGGAAGCCGCTTCGCTTTCCTTTTTCCGCGCCGTTCACGTACGCGCGCGCAGTCTCAGCGCCATCGTGGCTATAAGCCGTAACACTGGGCAGATGAGGCGGCGCCCCGGTCTCGATTGCCGGATGCAACTTGTCGTAATGAAAAGATTCCCGTGTCATATACAACCGTGGCGCGCCGCCCCGCGCATTGAGGGCATTCCCAGACAGTCCGAAGCCAGGATCGGCCGAGTTGCTCACGAGCAAGACGGTAAACGCGCCGTCGGCGAGGAAATCATTGGCGAACCTGGGTATGGCGAGGATCGCCTGTTCCCTGTCGAACCGGACCGCCGGACGGCCGTTCATCGCCGTCTTCGAGAATATGGGCGGTTGCGGCATCCGATCATCGTAAAGCGGCGCATCGGGAGGTTCCGCGCTTGGACCCGCCAACGCATCCCAGCGGCACAACGCCGCGCCGTCGGCGATATCGCCGTTCAGCTTGCCGGCGCTCAGCCACAGCTTCAAGTGTTCGGCCAGCGCCGGCGCGTCGGGCGCAAGAGGCGCGGAATCGCGGGTCTTGCGCACTTCAACAGCCGCTACGTCGCTGCGCTTCGCCCGTGCAAATGCGCGGGCCTTAACGGTAGTGTTGCGGTGAATCGTCAGCGGTTCGTGGTACAGCGCGGAAGCGGGTCCCGGTTCTGCGCCGTTAAGCGTATACCGTACTTGCGCGCCGGGCGTAAGCGTTTCGATGGCCAGTTTCGCGTGTTCGTGTTCCGGCGCCTCGCTGAGGCGCATGACCGGCTGCCACACGCCATCGCCGATTGTTTCCGTGGGCTCGACGGCGAGAATGGCCCACGGCTCGATAGCGGAAATTTCCAGCATAGTGACGAACCCGCGCGCTAATTCTGTCTCGCGAACCAGTGCGCTGTAGTCCTTGCGATCGAACGCCTTGACGTGCGCGTCCTTCTCGTACGGCGCCGGCGTAAAGAGCCGGAACCTGAGCGGCGTATCACCGAAAAAAGCTTCGGGACGAATGGATAGCCGGAACGGTTCGGGATCGGCCCGCCAGTCCATGAGATGGATTACAATGGGCGCGCCAGGGGCTCCGGACTTTACCCGCGTGAACGCGTAGCCCCGATCTGGATTGCCCATGATTATGACGGGCGCCGCGTTTTCCGGCCAGCGTTTATCTCTTATCCCGCCGCCATACGCCGACGCATCGGCGTAGCCGTCGAGATAGCACGCCAGGGAGCGGGCGAAGCCGCTCAGATCGGCGTAATCGCGCGGCTCGCCAAAAAAACGCTGGGCATCGGGCGTGGGCAAAT
>PUMX01000101.1 GCA_003552485.1 Candidatus Hydrogenedentota bacterium | reverse complement strand
GATAAACGTGAACCCGTTTCGTCCGTCCAGGTGAGCGAGATTCTCCCGCCGGCCCGTGCAGAGGTTGTCCACGACGGTTACTTCGTGGCCAGCGTTAAGCAACAGGCCCGTCAAATGAGACCCGACAAAGCCTGCGCCCCCACTTATTAGAATTCTAGGCATGAGTTACTCCTGGTAAGGTGATAAAGAACGGCCGCCGGATTATGCCAGGACGGCGGAAGGCATTCAATTATCTGCCGTGAAACAAATAAGACGCTTGTTTATACCGCTTGACAAGTATTGACGAAGGGCCTACCGAAGGACATAGCCGTTTAAACGCCGCTGGAACCCGTATATTGCCAGAAATTTCCGCTCAGGCCGTCTGCAGCGGCGGCGCCACTCATTCCGGGGCGGCTTCCTCGCCGGTGGAGAAAGGGGCATCTTCGCTTGTCCAGACGATATCGTTGTCGAGCAGGTCTAAATCCGTGTCGAAGACATCATTCAACACGAGCCGGAAAACATTGACCAAGCTAACCTCCCCGTCGAGGGCGGCTTGGGTTTCCTCGGCCATGCCTGGAATGTGAACCATGGTGAGATTCGCCAGCGTTTCGTCAGGCGGTTGGGCGGCCATTTCGGGGTGAAGGACGCCCACTCCTTTGGTGGAGTTAACCACGATAACTGGCGGCTGGGACGCATGCTCGAATATCGCCTCCACGAGTCCGCTCAGTTCTTGGTTGGCGTAATGCACTTGCTCACGATAGGCGCGGATGTAGTCGGGCCAGCTGAGCTGGAAGAACGGCGTCCGCTGGCGTCCGTCTTCAATCGGCATGTCCGCCCTTCCCCCACGGCGATCAAACAGGAAGGGAGGACCTGGTATACTCACGTACGCGTGCACAAAACGCGGACCGTTGGACTCATGCTGAGCGATTTCGCGCAGCCCATCGAAAACGTAATGGATGCGTCTGCGTTCGACCACTTCTCGCAGGTTGAGCGGCTCTTGATGGCGGGCATAGTTCCAGAGTTGCAGCGTGCGGGCCGCAGCGGTGCGATTGGCCAGGACCATCTCGAACTCGCTGAGCACATCGTGCGGCCGCATGTAGAGATCCACGTCTCCCCGCGGTTCGAGCAGTTCCATCGCTGGCGGCAAGGCAATTAGATCATAACCCGCCCCGCGCAACGTTCTGTATAGCCGGTTCTCGTGATACAACTCAGCCACATCGCGCAGACCTCCGCGGCCGCGCGCCGTTTCCGGCGTCAGCCTGTGGAGATAGTCAAAATTCATACAGGCGGTGAGCGAAAGCAGGGTTGAGGGATAATTGGCGAAACTGGAATTGGCGAAATGAAACCCTTTGGCCGTCATGCTCTGGAGGAAAGGGTGGTTGTTGTATCCATACCGGTCGCGCAACACGTCTTGCTGGCTGTACCCATCCAGCGTAAGAACGTAGATGTCCGGGTAATCTGGGTCGGATTCAATGGCGTCGAGCACACTAGGGAGTTCTGGCGGCTCGCGCAGGACAGGCGCCTCCCAGTTAAAGGCAACGTTGGCGACGGAAAGGCCCAACAACACGGCGGCGAACCAGTTGGCCGTACGGGTGAGCAGCACGAAACCGCCGCGCCGAAGCAAGAGGTAGACCACCACTACAGCAGCGGCCAACAAATAGAACGCGATCATCCACGCTGTGCCGCGGCCCAACGCGGGAGCGGCAAGCCATTCCACAATAAGGGGCAGAAGGAGGGCAAACGCCACCAGCCCGGCCGCGAAATATCGCCAACTAGGCCTGCGCCGCCGCCAACGGTAGATAGCGTAGCATCCCCCTGCCGTAGCCAAGGCGTAGAGCGAGAAAAAGACGGGGTTGGCTGTCTCGTCCACGAGAGGGGTGACCCATGCGATAGCGTACTCCAGCACGCTCCAACCCGGCAGGCACGTGAGAACCAACACGGACGTAATGATTCCCGCGCGGTGCGGCTGCCGTAACAAGGCCCACAGCACAAGCCAAACCAGCATCGCGCCGCCCCCCAAAACAAGAGCGGGACGGATCAAGGTGATGAGAGGAGTCTTATCCAGATTATGCGCGTAAAGTCCCAGTAGGGGATACAACGCAAAAAAGAGGGGATGCAGCACCAGCACAGGATGTTGACGCAGACGGGCCAAAGCTTGCCTCGCGCGCGGCGAGGCGCCCGGCGTATAGGTGGGCTCCATCGAATCAACTGGTGACAATTGACTTACTCAAACTCCGTGATTATCGTACATATAAACCATACGCCCCCCACTGACCCAAAGCGGCTCGCGCCGTGGTCAAAGGGGGCGTCCCCTGCGCATGCATTGTACACGCTTTGACTCTTGGGGCAAAGCTCGCCCCGAAAAACGCCAGGCTCGTTGTTCTTATGAACAATAATACAGGGATTCCATGGAAATAGGGTTCGATGTCAGTCCATTAACAGTTCAGCGGACGGGGGTGGGCAACTATTGCTATTACTTGCTGAAACACCTCCTGGAGTTGGCTGAAGTCCACGAATTTCGGGGGTTTGCCTCTGGCCGCGCCCCGATGGAGTTGGGGGAACTCGCCGGTAGACTGCCCGTCCGCCGGGTCCCCGTACCTACCCGGCTTCTGTATAAGAGTTGGGACTGGTTTGGGATGCCCGCGATGGAGCGTTTCCTTGGGGCGGTGGACGTATACCACGCCACGAACTATTTCTTGCCCCCCACGCGCCGCGCGCGCCGGGTGGTGACCATTCACGATTTGGCGTTCCTTGCCGCGCCGGAGTTGTGCAGTCCCTCGATTGTCGGCCCTTTCGCGCGGGGAATCCGGCGTTTTGCGGCGGGGGCGGACGCGATCATGGCGTATTCGGAATCGACCAAGGCGGATATCGTGACGTATCTGGGTGTATCGCCAGAGCGCGTCACGGTGCCCCCCATGGCGG
>PUMX01000426.1 GCA_003552485.1 Candidatus Hydrogenedentota bacterium | reverse complement strand
GGATCAAGCTGCGGAGACCGTGTTCGAGGAGTATAAGAGGCCGCAAGAGATTGAAACAGGGGGCGATGCGGCGGATGCGAAGCACGAAAATGTCCCATTGTCCACGGAGGGGCATTCGCACATTATTCCAGAAGTCGTGCAGGACGCGGGCAGGCGCGATAACACCGCCCTGCTTGAGTCGTTGTTGCGTTTCATTCAGTCGAAATAGCTACTGCGTGTTTCGGTCAACCCGGACTTTCGACCTCAGCGCGGCGGTTCGCTATGGAAGTGCTGAGCGAACTGGCTCCAGGGTTGATCAGCGGCCACGAAGGGGGCAAAACAAGGAGCCGGCGGTAAGCATCGTATGCGCAAACTTACACTGACCTGCGAATGTGGCCAGCGGATGCAAGTGCCGCGGTCCGCCATTGGACGCACGGGGCTCTGTCCGACCTGTGGGACGACTGTGCGTATTAATGCTGACAACACAACTGCCAGCAAGACCTCGTCCGGTGACGCCGAGGCCGGCGACGGAGGCCAGACGGGCGGCCGGCTCAAAGGAAAGAAGTTTTGGGGCGGCGGGGAACGCGTCAGCCCCAGTGAAGACGCGAAGCGCAAGTTCGGTGAAGCTGTAGACCTGTATTACAATAAACGGTACGCTGAGGCGCTCGCCATATTCAACGGTCTTGCCCGTGAGTTTCCGGGCAACCGAGAGATCGAGAGCGGACGCGCGGAATGCCTGAAAGCCTTGCGTGATACCGGCGAACAGCCTGTGTTTGGCGAGAGCGCTCTCCGATTGCCCGGCGGAACGGCCGACGGGGCGGATTTTAGCGAGGAGACCGTGAAGCGAGTCGTTCTAGACAAAATGCTGCACGGCGCCAGTGAGATGGTGCAAATCCAGGCGGCGCAGCTAGCTTGTCAGATCCTTGGAATGCTTCCTCGCCCCGCGCCGGAATCTTCCGCTGGCGGCTCCGAGGCGCGCGGCGCCGAGGAGCGAGAACAAGCGCCCTCGGCCGTTGGCGACGATGGACTCTACAATCCCCTGAAGAGCTATCCGCGCAGCATCTACGAGATATAAGTCGCCCGCATTAGAAGCGCCATTCGGGCACAATTTCTTGTTGCTGCGAGGGATCCGTGGGCGGTGTTTCCACCGGCGGCTCGGGATCCCCATGAATACGGATCCATGTATCCATGGGGCCGTGCTCGGGGTCAACCACCACGGGTATGATGTCCCGGGCGTAAATCGGACTGCTCATTGCGTGCACATCCAAGGGGCCAAAACCCGGTCCTTCGGGCGTATCGACAATCCGCACACGGTACTGGGCATAGCGTTCGGGATACTGGACGAAGCGGGTCGCCCAGCTATCGCTCTCGATGATCTTGGATAGAATTACGCGGCCGTTCTTGAGCACCTGAAGCTTTTTCCCTCGCGCATTCCCGACCCGGGCCTCGAATTCGACGGGAACGCCCAAAGGAACCGCGCCTCCGATTCCCACGTCTATCTTGCCGGTGCGCATCGCGTCAGCAAGAAATGATAGCTTGGGCCCGTCGGGACCCCGGGATACAAAGGTTCGTCCCAGCCGGATTCCGTCAAGAATCCCTTGCGCGGAGTGTTCTTCCGCGTAAACGTACGTGACGGGTCGCGCCATGGGAACGCGAGGCCCGCCCGTCATACTGCCCCCGATAATGCAAGCGTTAACGCCTCGGCGTAACTCAGAGTCAAAAAACACTTGGGCTTGCCCATTGGCGGACATGCTGGGGGTGGCCGCAGCCCGGGCAATGGGAAACACGAGTTGGTCATCCTCCCGTTGACGGCTGTGTTCATTGAGCGCTTCCAGTGTGATGGGTGGTAGCTCCCGCCAGTCGCGCATCCACACTTGAACCGCGTTAACATGACTTAGCCCCCATTGCCATGGCGCGGTTGGCAACGTGGGATGGGCTACCGCCAATACCCCGCCCTGGGCCTGAACCAAGCGAGCGATTCCCTGAGCTTCAATGATGCTGTCCGGAACCTGCGGAAAAGTCCGCGGACCGTAGATCAAGGCAACCCCCATTTCATCATTGCCCCACTCCATCGCCGGGATCAACGCCAGACGGTCGGAATGGTAATCGGGGTCTTGGACGCTGGCCATGGTGTTGCGGTCCGCTATGGCAAGAAAATCGAGTCGTTTGCGTTCCGCGCGTCTGATAAGCTCAGCCACTGACTGTGTGCCGTCACCATGGGTGGAATTAGCGTGGAGTTCGCCCATGTACCAACGCGATTCCTCGGATAACACGGTATTCGGAAAAGGTACAGGTTCCTCGCCAGGGACGTCAGTGGGATCCTCGGGGTCCGCGCCGAGTTGAAGTTCCAACCTGTCGAGAACCATATTGAAATCCTGGTCAAAATGCCATAATGGCATTACGTCCGTGGAACCTTCGACCAGTTCCACCTCGATGGATTCAGTCTGGCTTTCGGTCACGGAGATTGCTTGTTTTTCGACCATTATGGGTAATTCTTCACTATAAACGTAAACGTAGGAAGTGTAATCCCCCGCCGGAACCTCGACCACGCCTGAACCTTCCTGGAGTTCTTCTTGGATGCGTACGCCTCCTTCGGCGTCGAGACGCAAGCGCGCGGGAAGCCGGTTGCCCAAGACGTTGCGTACATCGAGCCGCACTTGCCCCCTCGGCGCCGCATGTTCGGCGCGGTAAGCGTCTGCCGTAGTAACTAGCGGCGGCGTTACTTTACCTTCGTCCGTGACCGCAGGCGACTCCGTTGGCGGACGCCGACGAGCCTCGTCCCTGTGCTCGCCGGGGGAGGTAGCGCAGCCCATAACTACTGTCGCACATAATAGGGGAAGTAAGGGGATTATCTGCTTCCATGTCAGGGTTGAGACCTTGAGTCTTGTGCATTGATATTTACTCGACATAAGAAGTAAAATCTCC
>PUMX01000181.1 GCA_003552485.1 Candidatus Hydrogenedentota bacterium | reverse complement strand
CGAAGGGATTACTTTCCTGGCCGAATTCCATGGTTATGGCGAAGGCGGGAACCGGGTCGCCCGTTTGCGCGTCGACGGCGCGGCCCCGTAACACCGCCGCGGGTTCGAGCAGTATCTCGACAGGCTCGCCGTCCGGATGCGTCTGGACGCGCCCCACCCCATGATCAGGGTGATACGCCCAGATATTATAGAGCGCGGGCGCGGATTCGGCGGTGGAAATCTGGAATTCTCCGTTGTCATGCGCACTAACGGGTGCAGGGAGCGGGTCTCCTTGTCGTCCATGCCGAAAGGCGGTAAGTCTCGTATTGGGCGCCGGCATGCCCTCGTCGCGAAAAACCGTTCCGCGCAACGCCGTGCGCATTGCCCCATCTTCCCGATCGTCCGCCTCAACGCGTTGGGCGCGCCGCGTCCCGCGCGGCGTCACGAGTTCGAGCCCGTCCTTAGTCTCGCCCGCCGCGAGAGCCACCGGCCACTCATGGCCGGCAATATCCAGCACGGTGACCCCGACAAGCAGGCCCTCCACTTGGAAGTGGCCATCATCATCCGTTGAGACTGTGCGCGGATCCATCCGGCTGGATTCGTGGCGGACCACGATGTCCACGCCATGCCGGGGTTCACGGTCTGTATCCACTACAACGCCGGCCAGACCGCCTCCGCGGATTAAGCCAATAGTGACATCCTCGACAGTCCGGCGCCCCTGCGGATTCGCTGGGACAGGGGTGGGCGTAACACGCTTTCCCGCGCGCGCCTCGAGGGTTACTTGGGCGAAAAGCTCCACGGGCCCGGCCACAAATCGGCCATCCTGATCCGTACGCCAACGGGATCTCCGGCCGGCGCCAGAACCGTCCAGAAACACTTCGGCCCCGGGTACGGGTTCGTCGTTTTCATCGACCACCCGGCCATGGATCGCCGCGCCCGGGGCGAAATCGAAGTCGACATTGCGCCGCGTCTCGCCAGTTTCAAGTCTCAGTTGGGTTTCGGCCTCAAAGGCGCTTACGAGATGCCGTGGCCCCGGTTCGGCGCGTAGCCGCCACCGGCCGTCCGGAATGCTCTCAAAACCATAGCGTCCCTTGGAATCCGTCATGGCCTGGTATTCCGGATCGCGGGGGCCTGCGGCCGGCCGCAATTCTAAACGTGCGCCGGGGATGCCCTCCCCTGACTCACGGTCTGTCAATCGGCCGGTCACGGAGGCGGCCTCCGCCTCCGTCACATCGCGGTCAACCGCCGGCGCGGTGTGCTCGATGGGAGCTGAAGGGGCGTGATGGGGCGGAGCGTCCTGTGAAACGGACGGTTCCGGCGCATCGTCTTGCCGCAACGCGAGACTAACGGCGCCGATCATGGCAGCCACCGCTACAAGAATAATTGCCGCGCGCAATCGTGGCAGCATGGACGTGAACTTCCTCCGACTGGCTCGTGAACACTTGCCTACCAAGGCGCTGACTCAATTATACGGGATCAGCCGGGGCCTCAGGTAAAGTCCGCAAGCTCTACCGCCAGCGCCCAAACATTCGACGCCACGGGTCCCATACGGATAGCGTCTTTTTCGGTAGTGACGATGGGCGCGTCATCCGCAAGAGCATCTTGCGGAATCCGCCGGTGATTTCGGAAGGCTTGCCGGGTCAACAGCGTTGCGCCAAGCGACTCGATTGTGGCGAAGAAAGCTTCGGGATTGCCAATGGCGCAGACCGCATGAACGCTTTGCCCGTGGAGATAGCTTAATGGCGCCTGCTCTTTGTCCGTGAGACGCCACAGGTATCGGGGTTCGTGACGGGTCATGCGAAATGGCGCGCCGGGACACATGTCCGCGAGGGCTTCTCTTAGGACCGTTAAGTGGGGAGACTGGTCGCAGCGGGTTAAGAGGATAGAGGTGGCGCGTTCCACGGCCGTGATAGGCTCGCGCAGGATCCCCCGCGGAATGAGTTGTCCGTTGCCGAACGGGTTCACTGCGTCAATGACAAGCGTATTCTCATCCCGTTCAAGCCGCGCATATTGATAGCCATCGTCGAGGATCAGCGTGTCACAGTGGTGTTCTCTGATGGCCGCCAATCCTCCCGCAACCCGGTCGGGATCCTTGACGATGAGCGCGTCGGGGACCTTCCACGCGATAAGCGCGGGCTCGTCGCCAATGTCTTCTGCAATACCAAAAGGTTCTTCGATGTCGGCCCCGCGCACGAAGGCCCTGCCCCGTTTGCTGCCATAGCCCCGCGTGAGAATGGCCACGCGGCGGCCATTGCCTAACTCCGATTGCGCGCGTTCGATGACGGCGGGCGTCTTTCCCGTTCCCCCCGCGGTGATGTTCCCGAAGGAGATGACAGGCGCGTCCAGCTTGAAACGCGGGCCATGGCGGCGCCACCACATGCCCGCGCGCACGCCAACGCTTGCAACGCCCAATAGCGCCGCAAGCGGCGGCGGGATGGATTCGCCGCGGCGGATGCGATCCGCCAGTTTGTTCGTGGTCTTCATCGGGGCGCGAACCGTTTACCGCTGAACTGGCGCACAAGACCCTTGAGTTCGAGGACCGTCAATGTGCTGAGCGCATCGGATACACTAAGCTGGCAAGCTTCTGCAATTTCATCGACATACGACCCGTTGGCGTCCAGCACGTCTAACACTTGCCGCTCCTTGGGGTTATCCGGCTTAACACTTGGCGGCGCTGGCGCGGTGGCCGTCGCTGGCTGGCTTTGCTCGCCGCGTGGCCGTCGATGCTGCGGCCGTTCCGCCTGGCGTTCCGCCGGCGACGACGGCGCCGGGCGGGTTTGGGCTGCAACTTCTTCCAGAGATGACGAAGCGGAAACGGTCGCGGGGTGTTCCTCAAACTCGGGCATACCCAATTCCACGAGGATGTCGTTAACTGATTCGACGAGCTTGGCCCCGTCACGGATCAAGGCGTGAGGACCCTCGCTAT
>PUMX01000168.1 GCA_003552485.1 Candidatus Hydrogenedentota bacterium | reverse complement strand
GGCGCGCCGGGCGCGTCGAACTGCGCGGCCCAGTTGACGGTCCGGACAAAAACGCGATAGGCGCCGCTTTCCGGAATATCGACCGTCGTCACGGCGTCGGCGACGGGCTTCCCTAGACCATGAGCCATCAGATACGGCGAACCCATGACGTCCATGAACTGCGGATCGCGCACCCATCCGCCGTAGTTCTCAAAGGCCTCCGCCTCGACAAACACGGTTTCACGAGCGGTCGCGCCGCGCGCTGGACGCGCCGCCGCGGCGGCTACCGCGGCCGCTGATGTTTTAAGGAAGATGCGCCGGCTAAACTCGCTCATGATCCTACTCTTTTCCCCACCGTTTCCGGCAGGTGAAGCTGACTCGGCGATGACGAAGCCGTTCAGCCGAAGAGAATCTCTTCTGGCGCCGAGACAGCCGCACATGCTCGTTGCTTCGCGTTCCTACATCCTCACGACGCGGAAGTACTCTTCCGGGTTGACGTCGCCATTGAGCACCTTGGTGCGGCAGCGCTCGCCCATCCTCTTGTAGTCGCTGCCTGCGACCATGTCCTCCATGGGCTGATCGGTGGCGATCATCTTACGAACATCCGGGGTGACTTCGAATATCTCGAAGATGCCGGTGCGCCCCCTGTTGCCTGTGTGGTAACAGTTCTCGCAGCCCTCGCCCTTGTACAGTTCTTTCGTGTCTTCAGGCAAGCCAAGAGACTGCAAGTACTCGTGCGACGGCTCGAAACCGGTTCGACAATCGGGACAGATCTTGCGCACAAGGCGCTGGCCCACTACAGCGGTCAACGCGCTGGCGATGAGATAAGAAGGAACCCCCATGTTACGCAATGTGCCCACGGCTTCGAGCGCGTCGTTGGTATGCAGCGTACTAAACACCAAGTGGCCGGTCATGGCCGCGCGGATGGCGATGTACGCGGTCTCGGCGTCGCGTATCTCGCCCACGAGCAGCACGTCGATATCCTGCCGCAACGCCGCGCGAAGCGTGCGGGCGAAGGTGCGATCGATATCCGTATCAATCTGCACCTGATTGATGCCGGACAACTGATACTCGACGGGGTCTTCGAGGGTAACGATACTCTCGGTGAGCACGTTCTTCTGGTTGAGCGCGGCATAGAGGGTGGTGGTCTTACCGCTCCCTGTAGGGCCGGTAACCAGAATCATGCCATAGGGCTGGCCGATCAGCCGCACCAGCTTGCCTTCATCGTCCTTCTCGAGGCCAAGATCGCGAATCCCCGCCAATACCGAAGACTGATCGAGCAGCCGCAACACGATGCGTTCACCCAGAAACGTCGGCAAGGACGCCACACGCACATCGTACTCGGCGTTGCTGGCCCGTAGCCGCATGTGGCCATCCTGAGGGTGACGCGTTTCGGTGATGTCAAGATCGGAAAGGATCTTGATGCGCGAGATGACGGCTTGCTCGATATGCTTGGGTATGCTCATGACATCATGGAGAATGCCGTCGATACGGTAGCGCACGCGGGCTTCGGGTTCCTGGGGATCGATGTGAATATCCGTTGCAGCCGAGTTGGCCGCTCCCTCGATAATGGTCGACACCAGCTTGACCACAGGCGCGCCACTCGCTTCCCGCGCAATTTCTTCAAAACGTGTCGAGTCCGAACCTGCTTTCACTTCGTCCGATTTGGTAGCCACGGTTTGTTCCCCTTTCTCTTCGCCCTCTTGGGTGAAAGTGGTAACGACCCCTGCTGGCCGATCTCTTTCTTTCACTTTGCTCTTATCTGGGGCGGCCTCCTTGTTCTTCTTGCGAAGCCCCAATAGCGAGCGCTGCGGCCGTTGCCGATATCGCGTCTCGATCTCCTCGCGTATATCATCAAGGTCGCACAGGACCGGATGGATGCGCTTGCCGAGAAGCAGTCCCGCGTTTCGGAGCGCTTGGCGGTCTTGCGGCGTGTTCACCAACACGGTAAGCTTGTCTCCTTCCAGCCGAACCGGAAGCATGTTGTGCTTGCGCGCCATGCTCTCCGGCACCGCATCGAGCGCCTCCCGCTCACTGGGCGTCTTTTCGGCCTCCGCAAACTCCATCCGGTGTTGTTTGCCCAACGCCTTAGCGCGCGTACGCCGGTTGATCCACCCACGATCCAGCAATATGCTGCCGAGCAACCGGCCGCTCTTTTTCTGTTCGGCCAGGGCTTCTTGTAACTGCTCCTCGGTTATCGCCCTCATCTCCACGAGGGTCTTGCCCAACTGGTGATGCGTCTCATGCGTGGACTTCGGATGGAACTCGCGGTAGAGTAGATCCTCGAGCACTCCGAAGCTGACCTTGCCGCTGTGCAGAAGCTGCCGGTACCAAGGCGTGCCGCTCTCTTTCTCCCGGGCATGGGCTTCTTCGAGCTCCTCGCGCGTGATAAGATCCTGCTTCACAAGGGCGTCGCCCGAGATGTAATCCGGTTTCTGCTGCTCGTTTTCATCGCTCATAAGTACATGTTCCTCCCCCAATTCTGCAATTCTCGCCTACCACAACAATCACAGCGGCCCGACGGACCACGCAGGCGCGTTCCCCGTTTTGTCGAGTGCTAAGGATAAAACAATGACACTTGCGCTCCCGATTCCCTGTTAACTCTGTCGAAAGCGCCTCCCTTCCCGGCTCAGCGCGCAAAATACGCGGCCACGCCCCCGTATACCGCTTCGGCGGCGGCGTGGAGGGCGTCGGGCGCCCGAAAGCGGGATTCCACCTCCGGCGCCGCAAAATCTCCGGGCTGCATAATGATCGCGGGACAACCGGTCTGTTGCAGAACATAGCTGTATGACGGTTCAATCCTGCTCACTCCCAATCGCTGGCCGATCGCTCGAGCCAGCCGTTCGCCCCCCGAACTGCCGGGATAATGCGCAAGAAATGGGCGATCCTTGCGCGGCGCATAGGGGTCCATCTCCGCCGTAGAGGAAGATG
>PUMX01000227.1 GCA_003552485.1 Candidatus Hydrogenedentota bacterium | reverse complement strand
ACCAGCCGCTCTACGTTCCGATCCAATTCCGTGCTCCAGTGCAACACTGCCAGCCCGCCCATTAGCAATCCAAATACGCCTACTGTTGTAACCACAATCGTTTGCGTGCGCATAAGCCTTGTTCCCTATCCAAACCTACACAATATTTCCCGCGCGTCACACATCAGAACACCTTGGCTTGGCTCAGTATTTCGGGAGCTGAAAGCCCCAAAGCAGCGCGTCTCTCCACTTGCGAACAATGAGTCAATCATCGCGCGCCCCACTCAACATCCCGCATACCGAACACGGCAGCAATCGGCGCAAGCGTCCATCCATCCAAGGCGAAAAGCCCGCGAGGTATTTGCGCTTCTTGCCGCCGCCCCAATAGAATGGGCCGATAGTGGGGGACACGCCGATTATCCCGTTCCCGTTGAACCAAGATGCATGGAGGCCACCCGTGTCTTTTCGATCACCTCGTGTCCATACGGTACGCGCGCTTCTCTTTTGCGCAGGCCTGGTGAGTGGGGTTTGTATGCAACAAACAGCCGCGTCCGATGAAGAGTGGCGCCTGAGCCATACCGAATATGGACAGGTTTTGTACGGCGACGACCACACGTCCGAGGGCTTTCTCGCTCCACTGCAGGACGGCCGCATCATGCTATTGTTCAGACTGGACCCCGGCGTCGAAGGCGGGCATGTCGGCACAGATGGATACATCGCACGCATCACTTATGACCCGGGCGCCGATGAATGGGGCGAGGTCGAAACCGTCTTCAACAGCCACGAATATGATGACCGCAACATCCACGGCGGCGTGACAAACGATGGCCGCATTGTGGTGTTTTTCCGGCAGTATGACGGCAACATAACTCATGGCCGCTATATGATATACAGCGAAGACAACGGTCAGACTTGGTCTGATTTGCAGACTTCCAACGCGTTCCGGGGCCGCCGCGGCACGGGACGCATGTTCTTTAATCCAGACATTGACAAATATTGCATGCTTCAACTTCGGATGCCGGAAAAGGACAGAAACGAAATCTTGTATAGCGCCGATGGCGTCCAGTGGGACGAATATGAGCTCGTAACGGAGGCCGCTGGCTTCGAATTGAACGAGATTGCGGGCGCATGGTGTGGCGATAGCCGGATTGTCGCCCTAATACGGGACGACAAACGCGAGCATGGCCATCCGCTCTTGCAAGTGGAAAGCCACGACAACGGGCAAAGTTGGACCTCACCGCAACCGACAAATATTCCGCCTGATCAGCATTGGGGGAGTGCGCCCCAGCTTATCTATGACGAAAAGCGGTCCATTCTGATCGCGTTGAACGGCGACCGCTACTCCCGGCCCAACGAGGAAAACAGTCTGTTCGTCTACACCGCCATGCCGGAACAGATTCTTGGCCGGCCGGAGAATTGGACACTGCAATTCGAGCTGGCGCGCCCCTTGGCGATGGAGGCGGCCAACCAAGACCGGCCCCTAAACAGGCCGTTTTACGGTTACCCCACCATCGCCCCGATCAACGAGGACGAGTATCTCGTCGTGTTCACCGAAAACGCCACGATAGACGGCCGGGAACAGGCGGACCTCTATTATTTCCGGCTAATCTTTGAACAGCATCGCGATGAGCGATAGCCAGTCAACCCTGGAGGTGAACTGATGTTTAGCAGACGATATCAGCATTGTGTGACTTCAGCGCTGTTTATGGCCCTGGCCGTGATGACTTGGGATATGGAAGCCTCGGCGGTGGATGACGAGTGGACGTTGCGCCATACGGAGTATAAGGAGCTGTTGTTTGGCGATGACCACACCTCCGAGGGGTTTCTCGCTCCGCTGGACAACGGCGATATCATGTTGCTGTTCCGGTTGGATCCCGGCGTTGAGGGCAATCACGTTGGCGCAGACGGGTACATTGCCCAGATTACCTATGATCCGGAAGCGGATCGCTGGGGCGAGGTCGAAACGGTATACAACAGCCACGAATATGACGACCGCAACATCCACGGCGGCGTAACCAGGGAAGGCCGTATCGTCGTATTCTTTCGGCGATATGCGCCCGCCGATCGCAGAACCGAGGGCCGTTACTTCATCTACAGCGATGACAACGGCCGCACCTGGACGGAACCACAGGTCTCTGAAGCCTGGAGCGACCCCGAGGCCAGCGGAATAACCGGTGTATGGAGCACGAGCTCAATGTTCTACAACCCCGACATTGACCGGTACGCGATGCTGGGGTGTCGAGGGTATATCACCTACAGCGAGGACGGGTCCGTCTGGGAAGAATACAATATGATTACCGAGCCTCAGCCTGGTCAGGAAATCGCCGGCGCATGGTGTGGCGACGGCCGGATCGTCGCTCTGATAAGAGACGACGAGCGCGAGCATGGTCATCCGTTGTTGCAAGTAGAAAGTTATGACAACGGCGAGACGTGGTCCGATCCGAACCCGACGAACATACCGCCGGATGATCACTGGGGCTGTGCGCCGCAACTCATCTACGACCAAGACCGTGGCATTCTGATCGCGCTGAACAGCGACCGCTACTCCCGGCCCAACGAGGAAAACAGCTTGTTCGTCTACACCGCGAGGCCGGAGGAGATTCTGGGCGGTCCGCGGAACTGGACGTTGCACTATGAGTTGGCGCGCCCTTGGGCCAAGGACGGCTTCGAGAAAGACCGGCCCTTGAACCAGAATCTGTATGGCTATCCGACCATTGCGCCGATAGATGAGAACGAATACCTGGTCGTTTTCACGGAACGCGCCCGAATGCACGGCGCAGAACAGGCCGACCTCTACTACTTCAGGCTCGTTTTCGAGTGAGCGCGGCGCCTTTCTCGGCGCGGCATTCTCGCGAGCGGCGAGGCGAATCTGCGGCTTCTTCTCACGCCTCTTCGTGAGAATGTGTAACTAGGTACGGGTTCATGTTCCTATGGCTGCGCCCCCGGTTGATGAGCGTTATACGGCTGGCCGGGAATGAGTTGCTCGCCGTCTGAAAAACCCTCGGGACGTGGTTCAAGACGGTCGATAAGCCGTTGGCGCCATTGCTGGACCCGTTCTTGATAGGCGTCGCCTGGTTCTAGGGCTAGATCGCGTTCCTCCATGGGATCCGCCTCTAGGTCGAACAACTGTTCCGAGCCATCCTCGGGGCGCCAGATGTACTTGTGCCTCCCATCGGTAAGCGCCTGAAAAGCCTGCTGGTCACTGTAGGCGCGAGAGTGCTCCAAATGCAGCCAGGGCCGCACTTCCTGCGCCTCCCGCAAATACGGTACAAGCGACACACCGTCCACCTCGTCCGGTATCGCGACACCCGCCAGGTCCGCGAGCGTGGGCAGAACATCTCGCAAACCCACGGGCTCATGAGAACGCATGCCCCGTTCGAACCCCATGTCTTCCGATCCGGCAATGATGAAAGGCACGTTGGCGGACCCTTCGTAGGGTTCGCATTTACGGAAATAGCCATGGTCTCCGAGCATTTCCCCGTGCTCCGAAGTGAAAAGAATAATCCACGGCCGACCAGCCTCCTCACTACGGGCTTTGAAAGCGTCGATGAGCGGACCAATGGTCTCGTCGATTTGTTCAATCAACCCGAAATACCCCGCTTGCGCCCGGCGTAACGTCTCTCCCTCAAGCAGGACCCGGCTGCCCCCATGACTGCCGGGCGGCGGGCTTAGATCATCCCAGTCCACCCATTCGCCCGTCGCCGGCTCGGGCAATTCCATCTGCATGTAGGCGTCGAACAAGCGCTCGACCGGGAACAGTGGGGGATGGGGGGCATAGAACGAGGTGGTGAGAAACAGAGGCCTATCGGTCTCCGCATCCTCAACCAGTTGTTGTGATTCTCGCGCAATCCAGTTGATCGGGTGCCACTCATCCTCCAGCGGCCAAGGTTCAGCTTGCCAATGGTTATACGTCACTCCGATTTCTTCCGCCATGCTTCGAAAACCGTCCTCATGGAGCACCTGCCCCAAAGGCGTGTCCGGCGGCAATCTGTCTTCCAGATAGCGGCGATAGTCGTCCTGCCTGACGCTCCACGCCGATCCCTGAAGGACGCGCTCGTATCCCAGCTCTTCGTCCGTGTTCTCCTGGTGCATGCTGCGGCCTACAAGCGCGGTGAAGTAGCCCGCGTCCTGGAAAAGCTGCGGCATGGTATCCCGAGTTACCCGGGTGGCCGTGTACCCAACCACGCCGCTCGCCTGCGGAGACATGCCGGTGAGATACGCGTAGCGCGTCGGGATGCATGAGGGTACGTCGGCGTAGCCCCGGCGGAAGAGCGCGCCTTCCTCGGCCAGTTCGTCGATGTGCGGCGTACGTACGGCCGAATGGCCCACAGCCGAAAGGCAGTCGCCCCGCATTTGATCCGGCATGATCACCAGAATGTCAGGCCGTTTTGGCCCCTCATCCGCCGCCGCCGCCGGCTTGGTAGCCAACGCAGTCAGCGCCACTCCCGTCTTGAGAAACATCCGGCGCGAAAGATTACCCTTGCTCATCATCACTCTCCTGTGCCGCGCCCGGTTGTGCGGACCTAGGTATAACCGAAAGCTGTGTACGAGGCCAAAAGGGAGCGTATCCTTTAAACACCAACGCAGAAACCGGCTCCGTGGCGAGCCAAGAGGATACGCGCATGTGTAAGGATAACGTAGTTCAGCTTTCGAATCGAGCCCTCATTGCCTCGGAGTCGCGCTCGGCGCTGGAAGCCATTCTTTGCGAAGGGGCATGCAAGATGTTGCAAGCCACCATTCGCGACTCATCAGCTCAGCACCTCGTCAATCGCTTCCTCAAAGACTGAAATGCTTTCCCTCAGGGGTTCTTCGGTAATGGTAAGCGGCGGAGATATTTTGAGACATTCTCCAGCAATACCCACGGGAGCGAACATGAGAAGGCCCTTGTGAAGACATTTCACGTTTATCTTCACTGCTGTATCGCCATCGGGTTCTTTGCCGCCAGGCTTGACCACCTGAATTCCAGCAACAAGTCCCTTGCCTTGCACGCAGCCAAGCACGTCCGGGTGCTTCTTCTGAATTCGGTGAAGTTCAGGAACAAGTATGTCTCCCATCCGTGCGGCGTGCTCAACAAGCCCGTCCCCCTTAACCGCCTTGAGGCTCTCCGACGCCGCGGCTACGCATAAAGGCGAGGCCGAATGTGTAGAAGTCATGGAGCCCGGCGGGTACAGCCCCATGACGTCCTTTCTACCAATAACCGCTGACAAAGGTAGCGACGAGGAGATCCCCTTACCGCAAACAACGATGTCGGGCGTCACTCCATAATGCTCATAGCAAAACATCTTTCCCGTTCTTCCGAAACCCGCTTGCACCTCATCGCAGATCGTAATGATGTCATGCTCACGCGCAAACGCTTCCAGATTGCGCGCATATTCGACAGGCAGGAAGTCCGGACCGACGCCTTGGTACGACTCGGTGAGAATACCCGCTATCTCTTCCGCTTTCACCCCTTTCTCACGCAGGGTGCTCAGGAACAAATCGAACGACGTGTCTTCGTTCTTATATCCGTCAGGAAAGGGCGCTTGGATAAATGAGGGGTCTCTATCAACAAGCCAATCCTTCTGAGGTTCAATCCCGCCGGCAAGCTGCGAACCCATGGTCCTTCCGTGAAAAGCGTTCTCGAAGGATACAACGTACTTCTTCTGCGGCCCGTGCTTCTGGAGCCCGTACGTCTTTGAAAGCTTGATCGCGTTTTCTACGGCTTCACTGCCCGTACTCAGCAAGAACACTTGGTAATTATCGGGATCCGGCGAAATGTCAACGAGGGCGGACGTGAGTTCAGCCCTTTTCTCGTGAACGAACACATAGGACGCGAGGAACGGCTTTTCCGCATACTCGATAATGGCGTCGCAAATTTCCTTCCTTCCGTGCCCCACATTAGTGACGAGGACGCCACAAGACCAATCGATCCAGCGGTTACCCCACTTGTCGCTGACGATAAAATCCTCGGCCCTGTCCCATACGATGGGCGGCTGTCCCATCATCGAACGGGGCTCTTTTTGCTTCAACGTCTCAAAGATCGGGAGCGATTCCGGGACAGGAATGCTCGTCTTGATAGTTCGATATTCGGTATCTACCTTCGGCACTTCAACCGGTTCTAGACTATATGTAGCCACTTGTCCTTCCTTTCCATGATCAGATTCACTACCAGCGCTAGCCCCGCAATGCGACGCGCGGACTTGCGCCGTATAGGATATCCACGAAATCGCCATCTCTTAAGATAGACATACGCGCGGCTTCCATAACCAGTTCATTCACATATGAATTCGCAGGCGTCGCGATGATGCCTTTCTCATCCGTCTCTTCTATAACCTCGCGCCGTTTCCTCAGCGCCTCATCTTGATTCACATGCTTCATTCCGTCTTCCATGCGGCTGATAGCGCCAATGGTCGCGGCAATTGACTCAAATCCATAGCCCACTGGTTTGTAGCCCCGGCCCTCCCATGGCACAAGACGGAAGAAGTCCGGATTAACAAAGTTGAACATAGATCCACCACAGCCAATGCCTTCAAGATACGAGTGTGTAACGCCACGAAACTGGTCGTTATGTTTGATCATACCCGACTTTCCATCACCCTCGCAGAACATCGTAAGGCACTGTTCATTACTTCCGGCCCCATCATCGGGATAACCAAGACCGTCAGTAACAGAAAGGATCGCGCCATTTTCGAATACAACCCGACCGTTCGCCCACATGTATCCTTCGTTTCCATTTGGAAACTTACCCTTGACGCCGTTTACAGAAACGCCGACTGGTTTTAGGCCGGTGATAAACCACACGAGATCTACATAATGGCAGCCAACGTAAGTGAATGGATCCGCATTCTCTACGGTAAACCAATCCTGGAAGTTAGAAAAGCGATAGAAATAGGGCTCTATCATCTTCGCCTCGCCCATCACAAACTCGCCCAACTCGCCGAGTCTATAATGCCGCTTCGCGAGAAGCGCGCGCCTGTCAAAGCGCTTGTGATATTCGACGCCGATGAACAGTCCTCTGTCCTTCGCTTGTTTCTCAATCTCAACCGATTCATTATAATTAAGGACAAGCGGCTTAACGCAGAGCACATGTTGGTCGTTCGCGAGGGCTTCTTTGAGCATAGGATAGTGTAAATGGTCCGGTACTGCTATCACGACTGCATTATACTTATCCATACCGCCAATGACGCTCTTGTAGAGATCGGGGAATCTTTCTTCCGGTGACTCTTGGATATCGGGATATGGAATGAAGTCGCCATCGGGAAACGCCTCACGAAGCTCCGCGTTATCCTTAAGCGCCCTCAATGGCTCACTATTCAGCGCACAAATATTGATTGAATTAACGGTCCCCATACGCTGAAGATGATAAATTGACGGGAGAATAAGATCGTTCGTGATCATTCCGCCGCCAACGATAGTCACATCTATGGCTTTGCCACCTAGAGCATTCATTACGAGGCCTCCATCTCTTGTACACGCATACTCTGTAGTATACTGTAATTATCATGACGTTGCGATACAACAAGACAAAAACAGTCAAGTTGATCCGAAAACGTTTACAAATTCAATTACGCATATTCAAAAAAGAAAGGATAGTTGCGATTGTCTTTGCATAATAGCGAAATTAGTCCAACCTGGAAAGGCATTCCATTATCTATCAATTCGAACGCATCCTGATAACCCAACGATATGATGAACTCGAAGCGCACGCCAAAGTTCCGCTCCATGCGCTTCTTGCGTATCCAGACGTATCCACTATACCTTCAGAATCAGGCCCCAGGTTGTTTCGCGGCTTAGTATATTGCGTCAATGCTATGTATTATGCCAAGCGATGAAACGGGCGGGCATATCCCGCCTAGGACCCTCCGCACGGATCACTCTAACGAGGGCGCCCCAGAACCCGCCGTCCATTTCCGGGGAGGCGGCCCGGGTGTGCGGGAGAAGCAAAAACTTGGAAATCAACAACCCATGCTCGTCCCTCAACCCCGCTTATAGCGAGGCTGTCCCTGCTTCCAAAAACTTACCCCAAGAGAATACGATAAGCGTCAACGCGTCATAGGTGCTTCATGAGGAGTCTAGCTGATGCGAGTATATAGCAGGGCGCCGGGGTTGTCAAAAACCTGTGAATTTATGGTTCCAGAGCTTAACGATCGTCATTACGTCATGTCATGAGGTCGTTTGTATATTCCCCGATATCATAAACCAGCAACGCGTTGCCACCCAGAATATTGATGCGTTGGTTCTGACGCAGATTACAATGCATGATCCGGCCCAGCTGGAACGCCATATCACATTCCGGATAGCCGGAAGCGTAAAGCATCTTCTTGCCGCCGCCGTCCCGGTATAGCGATTCCAGGGCTCCCCGGCGGGGAAATCCACTGTTGAAGGCGCCGTAAAGAGTTGGAACCTCGAGCAGCCAGCGTTTGAGGTGCAACCAGGTTTCCTCGGTTTCGGCGTGACTGCCGAGACCCGCAAGTACGAAGCAAATATCAGGGTACTTCTGCGCAAAAGTCTCCCAATCCCGGTCACTGGCCCCGTGGACCATGACGGGAATTTGGCGCTCTTGTGCGAAACGGAGGGCCGGTTTGTAGCCGGCATGGCACATCGTGGCTTGATGGGCGTCGCAAAAGAAAGCCATGCCAACGAAGCCGCCGTGATTATCAAAACATGCAGGCAGATCTGTCTGCATGTCCTCAGGGCAGTGAGGGTTTACCACGGCGTGGCCGAAAAACGTGCCGGGATATTGCCGAATGGCCTCCGCCGTTTCCCGATTGCCCTGGCCCGGGTGGCCGTATATCGCCGAGAAACTGCTCACAAAGGTCTTATGCACTTGCAGCCGGTGGCCTTCGCTGAATAGCGCATCGGTATTCGTCCGGTTCTGCCGAAGCGTGTTATGGTGGCCCAAGTACGCGCAAGCGTCTATCGTTACGCCAGACGGCCGCACGATTGGCTCAACTTCAAGCGGAGAGATGGCCTCCGGTTCAACGACGCCGAGGAGTGTGCGCGCGTTCGCTCCGGACACGGCCCTGATGGCGTCCTTCTTCAATCCGCTCCGATGCGTCATTTCGAGCACGCACTCACCGGCTTGGGCAGGCATGCCCGTACCGAAGAGGAGCCGGTCTCCAAATCCAGCGGCGTGAAGCTGTGTCAGGATGCGCGGATTGGTCAGGCGGTGATACTCCACGAAAAGATTGGAACAGGCTTCGAGCGCGCGGGCTAGGTGACCTGCCTCCTCGCGCTGCACCCCAACAACGGCGAAACGCACCTTGGTGTGAGCTCGACATAACGCAGTAAGGCGGGGCCAAGAAACCGGTCGGTAGCAATCATGCCGGTCACGGAAGTCCAGGACCACCGGCAGCTCCGCATTAGCTATTTCTTCGAGTAGCGGCTGCATGCCGGGTTCGTTGAGGGCGAATCCTGTCTTGTTCGGGAACAGGTGAATGGCCCGCACGCCCGCCGTAACCGCGCGATGCACCCACATACCCGGCGCAGGGTGTTCATTACCAATCGCCGGCGCCATGACCCAGGATTGCAGCAAGTTCGGATACTCGCTCACCATATCGCGCAGCCGCAGATTACCCAACTCCATATCGCCGTCGGCGGCCAGCGGATGATGCGCCAAGGCCGCTCCGATTCGCAGGCGCAGCATAGTGGTTAACAATGCCTCGGGGGTGTCGAAGGATCCGCCGGCCGGGGTTGCCCGTCGGCCGAGCGCTACGTTGAAATCAAGAAAATACATGCGAGTTCGCTTATGCTCTCCAGTGTTGTATGTAAGGGTCAAGCGCGCGCCCGCCCAGGGCTCGTGACTGTTGTCCATGGTTGCGTCAAACGTTCAATACATAAAATCAATTAGCGCAAACGCGCTCCAGCGCCGCGCCATTCCTGATGCCGCCTGCAGCGCCTTGCGAGTGCATGCCCCAACAGTTCACGCTGTGGCGGAACGCCAGGGATCCTTTTGAAAAGACGCGGAAGGAGAACTCCATCAATGCGTAGCGTAGAACTGCTGCGGCTGATTTCTCGCCGACTGCACATCCACGTAGCAATTATCGCCGTGGCCAGAACAGCCTTAGTTTGGCTGGTGTCATACTCCGCGATTCGCTTCACGGGGGGATGAACGTCACAGCCACAAGGGAGGGGGGTGTTGCAGGTTTTTGCGGCCGATACCAAAGCCCTCTGCGCCACGCGCTGACGGAGCTCTCTCGGTCACGAAGACATCCAAGCGACCGCCCCCGCCAACACTTCAGAGGGTGTGGCAACGCCGCTGAACCGCCTTCCTGCGGACGGCCGTCGGAGCAGAGGCGAATTAATTAGCAACGCGGCCAACAACACTAGCTAGTGAGCAATTCCGTGATATGCTTGTGAACTTTCCGGCCGTCGGGCGCATCTTGTCGTCAGCAGTTTTCCGTAACGTTGCCTGAGTCCTCTTCTAAGGAATCCTGAACTCGTTCTCCGTCGGCTCTCGGGTCTTCCCAGCCACGAATTGAATAACCGGGTTCGCGACCCAATTGGCGGACCAACCCCCAACAAATTAAGATCAACACCACGGAGAATGGGAGGCCAGCCAGAATCGATGCGGTCTGAAGGGCCACCAATGGATCGCCAGCGGCCGCGAGAGCGCCCGCGACAAGCAGAATCGCGGCAACTGCGCCCTCGGTGATCGCCCAGAACATGCGCTGCTGCCAGATTGGGTGGGGATCGCCGCCATTAGTGAGCATATCCACCACCAACGATCCCGAGTCGGATGAGGTCGCAAAGAATATGGTCACGACCAAGACCCCCACCAACGATAAGAAAATCGTGGCGCTGTGAGCCAGCGGCAGTTGATCGAGCAGAACGAACATCGCATCGACCGTGCCGGCTTCCGCCAACGGCTCGTTGCCCGTCTCCACAATGTAATATAAGGCGCTTCCACCAAAGATTGAGAACCATGCAATCGAGGCGCCCACGGGCGCTAGCAGCGTTCCGATAATGAACTCACGTATGGTGCGGCCCCGTGAAACCCGGGCAATGAACATGCCCACAAACGGTGACCATGCGATCCACCACCCCCAATAAAACAGCGTCCACTCATCGAGCCACTCCCTTCCTTCGCCAGAAAACGTCCAGGTACGCAAGCTGGTAATCCACAAGTTATGGATGTACTCACCCGTGCTTTGCACGGCAAGGTTCAAAATGAACATGGTGGGTCCGACAATTAGCACAACCAGCGCCAGAAATGCAGCTGTGTACATGTTGAACACCGATAACCGGCGAATGCCCCTGTCGAGGCCAAGCATAAGCGAAGTAACGGCAATGGCCGTGATGATCGCAATAATGGCCACTTGCCACCGCCAGCTCTGCGGCATCCCAAACACCTCACCGAGCCCTGCGTTGATTTGCGTCGCACCAAGCCCGAGAGACGTGGCCAAGCCAAACAGTGTGCCGAATACCGCGAGGATATCGATCAAGTGGCCAACCCAACCGTAGATCTTTGCGCCGATCAGCGGGTAGAACGCTGAGGCCGGCCGCAAAGGCAAGTCATGGCGGAAAGAGAAATATGCCATAGACAGAGCAACAATAATGTAGACTGCCCAAGGATGTAGTAGCCAATGGAAAAACGTCATCCGCATGGCCTGTAGAGCAGCCTCGCCGTCGCTCATGCCGCCAGCCAACCACGCCTCGTTGTAGTGAAAAATCGGCTCGGCCACACCGAAGAATACCAAGCCAATACCCATGCCGGCAGTGAACAGCATCGAGAACCACGCCCATCGGCCCCAGAACGGCTTATCATCATCCTTACCCAGCCGAATGCGCCCGTAGCGGCTCACCATAAGGATAACGGTGAAGATCAAAAAGCCCGTAACCACCGCCAGATACCACCAGCCGAAGTAGGCGCTGATCCACGTCTTCACGCTTCCGGCGACATCACCCAAATTGGCTGGATTCGTAACTCCCCACCCCACCAGCACCAGAATCAAAGCCAGCGAGACGAGAAAAACCGGCGGGTTCGTGTGCTCTCGAAGATAGTCTTGCAGTTTGGACACGTCGAGTCTCCCTGTTATGGGAGTGGATACTTCCTCTCCCTCCTCATTCGCACGGTTCGGTGCTTCTTGCCCCCGCCACCCTTCTTGTTCCGGCTATTTGGAACTGTTTGGAAGCGATGCTCCAAGCACCGAAACGCCCTCGCGATGAAAGGAAGACTACAACACCAAACGTAAACACAGCCAACTCGGATACAAGACCCCTGCCGAATTCGCAAAGCTTTGGGGGCTCAACACCCGCACGTTGCGCGAATATGCGGACGCGTTGGTCAAGGTCTACGAAGCCGAGCTTGGCGCGGCCGTTGCTACAGATGTTGGTTAGTGTTCATCATCAGAAAAAAGACGCTGGCCCCTCGGCGCATCCACTCAAGCCTATGAAACTATGTTAGCATCCCCTCGTTACGCTCTACAATACACAAGGACGGGCTTGAGGCTGACTACGTTGAGCGTGGTGCTGGAGAACGAAAGTGGGGGCGTACGGGTGTTTGGATAGGGAGCGCCCACTATGGGCAAAGGGAACTCACTGCGGGAGCCGATTCTCCGAGGGGGACGCCAAGTTGAGCTCCCATAAGGTGCGATTGCAGCGCGTTTAGTCTCTTGGAGGATAGGTTCGCCAAGGCCTCGCGGCCAAAGAGTTTGCACAACCGTTGAAGAGACCGTCAGACATTTTTCAGCCTCCGAGCCCGCCCCCTAAGTAACCCTTGCAGTGGACCAGGTAACGGTCCGTCGCTTCCCAATGGGTTCACCGTTTGCCCAGCGCGTCAGGGACTCAGCAAAGCGTTGCGCGGCCCTTCCGCAGTTGCGACCGAAGCAGGCTTTCTTGCCGTCAAAACAGGCATAGTACTGGCGGTTGGCTTTGTCGAGTGCGAGTTTTGGCGTGGCCATTCGGCGCCTCCTTTCATGCCGTTGTGTACAGGATACACAGTTTTTCAGGCACTTGGGCCGCGCAGCCCTTGGCGGGTAATCAACGTAACCCGTTGATGCGGCGGGGGCTTATGATGGTGGGCGGTGCTGGACTTGAACCAGCGACCCCATGCATGTCAAGCAATTTGGAACCCTCACCAGGCAATTCCAAAGACGCCTAAGTTGTTACAATGTAAATGCTTACGACTTTGGAGCAACCACAAGTTCTCCCAAGAAAAACCACATTCTCGGCTCCTACAGTTACAAAATGGTTACAATTTCCGCGGTTAACGATGCGTCCGTCACTCGTATAATTCCTTCCTACCGCTTCATGTCGTTGCTGGTTTTCAAGTTGCATCAGAATGCCTT
>PUMX01000214.1 GCA_003552485.1 Candidatus Hydrogenedentota bacterium | reverse complement strand
GGTATCGAGAAGGTAGCGGCGCAGGAGGTCACAATCTGGGTGCTCGGGGTTGGTGTTACTCATGGCGTCGGCATTCCTTTTGGCGCCTCTCATAAACGGTGCGGGCGACTCAGCTATTTCCGTTGGCTTCCTCGAGGCGATTCACGTAAGCGGAATGGTAACAACGCGAGGACGTCGTTTTCTATATTCGCGGGAGGCGGGCCTTCGGAATGCGGCGTTCCATGGGTCAATCAAGCGCCGCTAAAGACAGAATCCCGGCCGATGGGGTGTGTACACCGGCCGGGATTCTCCGAGATGCGGACAAGCAGACCTGTAAGCCGAATTCTGCCGTAGGGGCATAAGCCCCCGAGACGGTCATTCCTCTTGGACGCCTGTCGCCAGGCGCCTCTAGCGTCCTACCCGGGAGCGGAGCGGGCCACTCCATTGCTCCCCTATTTGGACTTGCTCCGGGTGGGGTTTAGCCAGCCGGCCTGTCACCAGACCGCTGGTGCGCTCTTACCGCACCTTTTCACCTTTGCCGGCCTCCAGACCGTGAAGTCCGGAGACGTAGGCCGTATGGTTTCTGCGCCACTTTCCGTCGGGTTACCCCGCCTTCCAGTTAGGAAGCACCCTGCCCTGTGGAGTTCGGACTTTCCTCCGCGTCCCAAAGACGCGGCGACCGTCCGGTCTGCTTGTTTTCCATACTTATTATACCCGATAAAGGAACAGAATGAGCAAGGCGATCGGGTTGCAGGGCTATTCCGCCGGCGCCGGGGGAAGCGGTTGATTGCCTACAAGGAGCAGACCGCGCGGCGTTTCGGGTCCCATGAGCAACTGTGGTTCTTCCTCGAACTCCCCAAGCATGAGCATGTCGTAGGCGCTTTTGCGAATTACGCAGAAGTAGGGGGCGTCGTCGTTGAGTTTCCTGCGAATGTCTGCGAGATCCAGCTCGACGGGCATTTCCTTGCGCACGTAGAAGGCGAAATGCGGGTAGAACCGAGGGAAATGCGCGTCCACATGATAGCCTGAGCGCAGCAGTTCGCCAGCCGTTTTGGCGATGGCCTTGCCCGACCGTTCGCCGCTGTAGTAATCGGCGCGCAGCAAAACGCCGGCCATGAGCACAGCTAGCGTCATCGCAAAGATCGCGGTGAGTCTCTTAGCTGTGGCGCGCCAATAGAATACGCCCGCCACAGCCGCGGCGCCGAGCAACGTGGCCGCTTGCAGGAGCACCGTCATTCGCGGCGGCTCCACGGCGAGGTAGACAGCGCCGGCTACCGTAATAAGGCCCAGTATTGAAGCCGCTATGGGCATCCAGCGCTGAAGCCAGCGGTCCTGCCAATCGCGGGCGTTCAAGCCGTTGACGCCAAGCAGCCGATTGTTCAACTCGCTAAGCGGTGAGCCCAGGGCGAGCATGAAGAACGGGACCGCCGGCAGGATGTATTTGGTCTCCTTGCCCGCGATAAGACAGAAGAACAGCACGCTGATGGCGCCGGTGAGCAGGCAAAACCGGTAGGTCAACCCTTCGCGGGCCCAACGCCGCGGTGATGTAAGCGTTGGAAGCAGGAGCCCCCACGGGAGCGTCATAAACGGCAGCACGATCAGATAGAAGAACGGAGTGGCGCGGTTGATATCCGACGCGGTATATGTGCGTTCGAGCGCTTCTTCGTAGAACAAACTGGCGATGAAGCCGGGCTCCATTCGTTGAAGCACCATGAGGCCCCACGGCAGGGCAAGAAGCACTCCAATGCCGCATGCCGCCAGGGTGCGGTATAGATGGGGCTTGGCCGTCTCAGGCGAATAGCGTAGCACGAGGTAAACCCAGACGGCCACCGCCAGCGCGAGCGCGAATGGAAATCCCGGACTTTGCTCAGTGATAAGCCTCCAAAGCTCGATGATCGTCTCGAGAGCGAAAGCAATGAGGCTCCATAATCCGGCCGTGCGCAGCATACTGGCCGGATCTTTCGCGTCGACCACGGACATGGCCAGCCACGCCGCGCCGAGAAAGAGGAAAGGGACCGGCCCCTTAATCAGTATCCCAGCCCCGGTGGCTACGCCCGCGCCGAGAACCCAGGCCCATTGACGCCTTGGAGCGCCGGGGCGGCTGGCTATCCACAGGGCGGCGATTGCGGCGAACACGGCAAGGGTGAGCGGTATCTCGAGTTCAGCGGTGCGGCCCGTCTCTACCAGATAGGCCCCGGTCAGCGTGGCTAGCGCTCCCCAGCGCGCAGCGCCTTCGCCTGCTACACGCCGCATGCCAAGGTATACGCCCATTACTAGCAGCACGCCACATAGCGCGCTGGGGATTCGGGCGGTGAACGGCGATATGACGCCGCTTATGTAGTAAACCCCCGCGATGATCCAATACATGAGCGGCGGTTTCGCGAGATAGTCCTCGCCGTTTATGGTCGGGATCACAAAATCGCCGGAGCGCAGCATTTCCATGGGGGGCGTCGTGCGCTGACCCTCATTATCGCTCCACACGTCCATGTGGCCGAGTTGCCAGAAGAAGACAAAGACGGCCAATGCAAGCAGGAACCAAGCGAATTGTCTGGAGGGGATGTTCGTCACGAGCTCTCTCTGGATTGGACTTCGCGGCGTCTGCGAGGGCGCGTAGGGGAGACGCCGTTCAAAGAAAAAATGCGGCCCGGAGAGCGCATCATGTCTCCGGGCCATTGTATGGTATCAACGAACTACGCGTTCCCGCAACGCGCGAAGCAAGCCGATCGAAACCTAATCGCGTTGACGCGCAGTGCGTAACAGGTTGCCGTCCTTTTGGCGATTGCGGGTCGATGCGCGCATATCCTCAGCCAGATAGCGGTTCTGCGCCGGACGTTGACGCTGGGCTTTTTGCTCGCGTTCGCGCTCGCGCTGGATACGCCGTTCTTCCATCCGTTCGGGATGGAATGGCTCCTGGTCGGTTACAGCTTGCGCGGCC
>PUMX01000182.1 GCA_003552485.1 Candidatus Hydrogenedentota bacterium | reverse complement strand
GATCGATGACCACGGACTGCAGGGCGCGCCGCGCTCCCCTGTTTATCGCCGCGACAGTTCCGGCGCCAGGGGCCGTATAGATAACGCCCGGGTTCTTCTTGTCCTCGAACAGCGGCTGGCCCCGTTTGACCGTGTCGCCCACCTGCACAAACATCCGAGGACGCATGCCCACATAGTCTTCGGCCATCAACGCAACGCGGGGCGTGTGCCAGGCAAGTTCAACACGGGGTTCCGGCGCGCCGGTGATAGGGATATCCAGCCCCTTAGTTATTGTGTGTACGGCCATAATGGGTTCCTGGGTTATGAGCGCACCACCGGCGCTATCTTCAGACCATGGCTAACGCCGCACGCGGAGCGTCTTCTTCGCCCGCGCATCCCCATCGCGTCGCCGCTTGCACGGGCGGCATAGACCACCGCCCAAGGCCGGAAGCGTAGACGTCCGAGGGTGTGCGGCAGGCGGTCAAATAGACACGCCAAGGTCGCGCCGTTGGCCATCCGAACCGTTCGCAGGAGGGTTGCGCCTCGTCGTATTCAAGACTGTCGGACGCGGACCGAAGCCCCGGCGCCATAAGGCGCCCGTCGGGCGCCTACAGCACACTACAGCCCTAAATGCGGACAACAATCTTGCTGGCTTGGCGGCCATGCGCTGGATACACGGCCTTCACAAAGACGCCCAAGCACGTTAACTCCACGCCCCATAGGGCTCTTGTGTGGGCCATGTAAGCGGAATCATGCCATACCCGGCAAGCTTAATACAAGATGACGAGCAACCGGTTGGACGGTGGCTCTCGTGATGCGCCTGTCGCGAGGATACAGAAACCCAAATCTGTTAGTCACCCAAGCGAGACAAAAATGAAGCGCGGTTGTTGCACCGGCGAAGCGGTGGAAGGATTCAACTCATTCTTGAATGACAAGTATTTTTCCGAAGCGTGGGGCTGCAAGGCGGTTTCCGGTAGTTCCACGGGCCCCCACTGCCAGATGTCCGTCAATACGTAGCGGCGCCGGCAACGTTTGGCGGATACTTCTATCCGATAATGCCGCCCACCACTTCTGAGGTAGAGGTTGCCGGTAATGCCCACCGCGGCGCGGCGCATCAATTCGGGCACACGCACGTCAGCCTGCACGCCGCCGAAAGCCACGAGCTCCGCGTCATCCCAGCGTAGGCCGGCAGCTTCAAGCTCCTCGCGCAAGAGCATTAATGTCGCACGCCGTTCCGCTTGGGCGCGGTTCATGGCCGCCGGAGACAACTCCGCCACCCCTTGTCCATTGCCTATGCGCGCGCGTTCGGCGGCGATAAGCGGCGCGCCAATCTCGCCATCCTCGAATAGGGCCAGCGAACGGTCCAACTCGTTCGCGATGATTCCCTCGCCGAATTCCTCGACCATGGCGATCACCGCCCGCTCATCTCTATTGCCAAAGCGCAAACTGAAAGCCACGGTGAGAATGGCGACGAGCACGCCCAGCGCGCCGATGGTATACCAAGGCTTGCGCCTCTCAGGCGCGGGGCGCCGGCTTGCTTGGGTAATCTGGGCAATCAGGGCCGGCTCAAACTCGAGACGCTCACGCTTGCCGAACACGGCGTATCCTCCCGCTCTTGAGATGAAGTCACTGCTGCACGGCTCGCCGCCGCCAGGACAAACGGTTTTCTTGAATGTTCCCCGTGGCGAAACAAGGTGTCCCGCCGTCTACATCAAGATTACCGTGTAGCCTCGGAAAAATCAAGCATTAGATCGCCGTCTCACCCCACTTGTTGAGCGCCGTACCCATCGAGACCCCTCGATGTTGTGTCCATACCAATAAGGAAGGGCGGACCGCAGCATCGCTGCAGCCCGCCCCGGAACGTTCGTTCGAACGCTGGATTACTCGTCGTTCTAGTCAGGGTCTACACCGAAAACCCCTTGGCCCCAGCCGGTGAACAAGCCAACCCACTTGTCATATGACATTTCGCTCAGGGCTAGCATCCACCCCACGAAGGGACCCCAGACTTGGGCTGACGCCGGAACGCTTTTAGACACGCGTTTGACGTGTTTCATGTAAATTACCTCCTCGGGTAGTAGAGCGACCCCCAAGCGTTGTCCACCCTTACACCGCAGCGCGCAACTGACTCACGGGATCGCTGTTGAGTTACTCGGCCAATCTACCAAATCTCGGTCGGATCGTAGGATTCACCGTGGGGAAGACGTTCGCTGAGTTCATCGGCTAAGTTTTGCCACGAACCCGCTTTCTTCACTTCCTGAGGCCACGTGAAGATCCACGCCTTTGCCGGAACTTCCTTGCTGATCTTGCTTACATGCTTCATTGTCTTCGGTCCTTTCACGATACGCGGGTTATTGCCGGGCCTAAGCGCGCCCCGGCTGCACGCGTTTCCACAATGGATTTTACTTGCACTGGCGCAGCCTGAGAAGGGCGCACATGAACTAACCGCTCACTTACCCCCTTCGGCGCTACGCGGACCAAATGCTCGCGTTCCGCCCGCGGCGGAACATACTTACTTCTGAAGCCAGTTATTGACTTCGGCCACAAGCCAGTTGGCCTGCCAGTCCTCCAACCTACCAGCTGGGCTAAAGATGTTCTTAGCCGTGACCCACGCTGCATTGTAGGCCTCTGCGGGAACCTCGTGAGACAGCACCTTCACATGCTTCATAAATGTTTCACCTCCCTTCTCCTTCCGACTTGACTCATGATGGGTATCGCGTATACAACTGCGCCCCAACTTGCTAGATGGCGCAGTAGAAAGCGTCCCCTTTTGGCCCTATTGTGAACGATTTGCACGGGAAAAGCAACCACAAATACTGTTGCTTTCACCCATTATACACCAAAACCACACCAGATACGGTGTATTCCCGCACAATAGGACAGCAAACTCTGTCTCATTGCCTTGGTTCAAGATGCCGGAACAAATTCAAATCGCCAACTT
>PUMX01000558.1 GCA_003552485.1 Candidatus Hydrogenedentota bacterium | reverse complement strand
GAACTACGTCACGGAGGCAAAGCCTGGACCGGCCCTGGCGCGTTATGGTCCCGCAACGTCTGCGAATAACGCAACCCGGCAGGGATGCCAGAGGCTGGCCAGGGGTTGAGCCCGAGACGGCGGCATCGCTTTAGATTGGTTGCATTATCCGGCGATTAGGAAGCGACCAGCATGCGTGGCTGTCATGGCGAATCCGCAAGCACCGTGATGGTTTGAAGGTGAACCTGAACGCCGTAACGCCGTTTTCAAGGGAGCTCCTCAACACATCACTACCACACCCGCACAAAATCCTACCAAATCGTATTTTATGGACTCCCAATCACACAATTATGTAGGGAATCGCGGGGGCGACTCGTAGGCCGCTTCAGAAATGCTGGCGTCTACGCCCGCACCGATACCATAAATCCTTTCTATAAAGCGACTTATAAAACTTGTTGCCCCGTCTCGCGTGGGCCGCTCAGATTTGGCACAGAGATTGCTCTCTTAACGCGGGCGATCACCGCTGTTCCGCGTAACAGCCAACCCGCATGCCCGTCTTCAGGGCGGCCCTCCAGAATCGCCGCTTCCATTTATGCAGCATGAAAACACAGAGGTGGCGGTCATGAAGAAAGTAGAAGCGATTATCAAACCCTTCAAGTTGGAGGAGGTTAAGGAAGCGCTTGCCGAAGTAAGCGTTCAAGGACTTACGGTGTCCGAGGTCAAGGGCTTTGGCCGTCAGAAAGGCCACCGGGAACTGTACCGCGGCGCCGAGTACGTCGTCGAGTTTCTGCCCAAGGTGAAACTCGAGATCGTGGTGCGCGAGGAGAAGCTCGAAGCGGTGGTCAAGGCCATCGTCAAGGCGGCCTCAACGGGCCGAATTGGCGACGGGAAGATTTTTGTGTCGCCTATCGATGACGCCATCCGAATTCGAACGGGCGAATCAGGCGACATGGTGATTAGTTAAACAGCAAGCACGCAACGCAAAACGGAGGACTCAGATGCAACGAGACAACAGCCCTAAAGACGTTCTGGAACTGTGCCGCGAGCACAACGTGCGGTTCGTCGATTTCCGGTTCATGGACTTTCCGGGATTGATGCAGCACTTCACGATACCCGTTACGGAAATGAGCGAGGAGCTTTTCGAGGAAGGCCTGGGATTCGACGGCTCCAGCATCCGCGGGTGGCAAAGCATCCACGAGAGCGACATGCTCGTGGCGCCCGATCCCAAGACGGCGACGCTGGACCCCTTCGCGGCAATCCCCACGATGATTCTGTACAGCAACATCCTCGACCCGATTACGAAGGAACGGTACAGTCGCTGTCCCCGTTGCGTGTCGTATAAAGCCGAGGCCTACATGCAGTCCACGGGTATCGCGGACACGGCGTACTTTGGCCCGGAGGCCGAGTTCTTTATCTTCGATGACGTGCGGTACGACAACGCCGCTCAACATGGTTTCTTCTTCATCGACAGCGAAGAGGGTATATGGAACTCGGGCCGCGAGGAGTATCCCAACCTTGGCTATAAACTGAGGCACAAGCAGGGCTATTTCCCTACGCCGCCGTCGGACTCGATGTGCGATTTGCGCAGCGAAATGGTCGAAGTCATGATCCAATGCGGCATCGACGTCGAGTGTCACCATCACGAAGTGGCTACAGGCGGCCAGGCCGAGATTGACCTGCGCTTCGACAGCATGACCGCCATCGCGGACAAGCTGACCATGTACAAGTATATCTGCAAGAACGTGGCGGCGCGGCACGACAAGTCCGTCACATTCATGCCAAAGCCCATCTACGGCGATAACGGCTCGGGCATGCACGTGCATATGAGCCTTTGGAAAGACGCCCGGCCGCTGTTCGCGGGCGACAAGTACGCGGGCCTGAGCGACGAGGCATTGTGGTATTTGGGCGGGGTGCTCAAGCATGCGAATGCGTTAGTGGCCCTGACCAACCCCACCATGAACTCGTACAAGCGGCTTGTGCCAGGCTACGAAGCGCCGGTGAATCTCGCGTATTCCATGCGGAATCGGAGCGCCTGTCTGCGGATTCCCATGTACTCGCCGAGTCCAAAATCCAAGCGCATCGAGTTTCGCGCGCCGGACCCATCGTGTAATCCGTACTTCGCCTTTCCCGCGCTACTGATGGCGGGACTCGACGGCATCCAGAACAAGATCGACCCAGGCGAGGCGCTGGACAAGGACCTCTATGACCTGCCGCCGGAAGAAAAGGCCAAAGTGCCGCAAGTTCCCGGCAGTCTCAAAGAAGCCTTGGACGCGCTCGAAGCAGATCACGAATTCTTGCTGAAGGGCGACGTCTTCACGGAGGATGTCATCGAGACATGGCTAGACTACAAGCGTGAGTTCGAAGTCGAAGCTACAAACCTGCGGCCACACCCCTATGAGTTCTATTTGTATTACGACATATAGTCGCTACGCGCAATAGAGCCCAGAAAAACGCAGCGCCGGACCCCGCAGCGAAAGCAGGGTCCGGCGCGATCTTTTGAATACGGCCACCTCTATAGTCAGACAGCGCCGCTATCAAGGCTCGCCGCGCCCCGGCTCGCGCCAGCGCGCGTATTAATCCCCTATTGCATAAGGCTCGAAAGCTGAAGAATGGGGAGAAACAGGGCCACGACAATGCTGCCTACCACGATACCCATCAACAGAATCAGAATGGGTTCGATCATGCTGGTCAGACTGTCAACGGTCGCACGCACCTCCGAGTCATAGAAATCGGAAATCTTGATCAACATGGTTTCGAGCGCGCCCGTTTTCTCACCCACTCCAATCATGCGCGTGACCATCGAGGGAAACTGTTCGCTGCGCGCCAGCGGAATCGCCAGGGTTTCGCCGTTACGGACGCTGTCCCCCGCTTCGCGGATAGCTTTGGCGAAGACCTCGTTGCCCGCTGTTCGTTCGGCGATTTCCAAGGCGCCCAGAATGGCCACGCCGGATCGCGT
>PUMX01000199.1 GCA_003552485.1 Candidatus Hydrogenedentota bacterium | reverse complement strand
GTTCGCGGCGGCTGACGCCATGGGGCAGGGCGAGGTTCAGGTGATCATCTAGCCGCAGGCCGCCCGCGACCTGGGCGCGCAGTGGACCCCGGATGGCGGTGAGAATTGGTATAACAGCGGCCAGACAGTGATGTTGGATCCGGGCGAGTACTTCATTACTTTTACCCAGATTGGCAACTTCATGGTGCCTCCTGAGCCTGAGGAAGTCACCATTGATGCACTCGATCCCGACGAGGAATTACCAGACGTCGAGGAAATAGAGGTCGAGTACGATATTCCCGCCGCCACGTTAGAAGTGGAGGACAGCATTCCCGATGGCGGCGCGCTGGTGCCTCTGCACGATTGGATGCCTTTGTTCCAGCTTGACCTTTCCGGCGAGGAAGATGAGGAAGACGGGGTGGAGTATTTTGCGGCCCGTGATCTCTGGCAGCTTGACTTCACCATTGTACCGGATCCCGACGCTGGTGATCGTGCATGGAGCACCCGATTCGGTCCTCGGCCGGCCGATTTCGTTGAGATTGGTCTATTCCAAGACGTAGAGCAAGACGATGATGACCCGATGGGAGAGAACTGGGTTCTTCTGGCGAGCTGGGATTCGGATGGATTTCCCATTTGGGATCCTGGCGCCGCCCGCATCGCCCAGCGAACAGGGATGCGCTATTCTCTCAATTTTGACGAACTCCGGGGACGGTATCCCAACATCAATTGGCCGGAGACGGCGCCGGAAGACGACGATGGTAATACCTATTTCGTGGCTTTCCGCACCTCATCGGTGTTCCGTAGCGGCACCCATTTGGGTTTCGAGATCGATCGTGCGACCATGAAGTTTCCCGGTACTACCATAATTCCGCGCGATGAAGACGGCGACCCCATAGACAGCTATCCCGACGAGGATAAGTTTGCTACTCTTGCCGACCCGATGTTCGAGGGTAGCAATGGCTATTCCTCTAGTTTTGGCGTTTTTGACATGACAGGGCGCTCGACCAGTGCTGATTACCGGCCATCGTGGGATTATCAGTCATGGTCCTATCCGCAGCGGCTTTATACTCCATTACCGGGCAACACGCGTTTCCGCTGGGACGCCGTGGGCACGTTCATGGACCTCGTGTTGGGCGAAAGCCTGGACCAGCGTCAAGTTTTCCCGCTCGAGCAGTGGACGCCGGTGCTCGGTATTGGATTGAGTTCTCAGCAAGCGCTGGCGGTTCCTGTGGGCCAAGGCCGGGAACGCCAGGTTTTCACTGTCGATGGCAACCCGTGGCACGAGACGGATCTTGTCGAGGTGAATCTGGTGTTTACGGACATTGGCGCCGATCCCGATGGTCTGCCCGGTAATGGCGGCTTCGATCCGCGCGTGGCGCTCAACGAGATGACCGCGCAACAGACAGTCGAGGGTGGCACGCTTTCGGCCAATCGAGCATGGGGCAATGATTTCGCCTTTAACGGCGTATGGGTGTGGCGCGACATGACGGGAGATGGCGTATTCGTTCCTCCCGAACAAACGTCAGACAGTGGTATCGACATGTCAAACACGGACCTGCCTCTGAACCCGTGGGGCCACCGTTGGGGCGCTGGTCCGGATCCCGTGCCGCCCCCGATGGCGGATCCGTATAAGCCGGAATGGGAGTACATCTCGCATCCGCCGGGCGGCGGCGATCCCCAGTGGAAGATAAAATTGCGCTTCCGCTCGGGCGCGCGCCGCTCTGGCGGCGACCGTATTCCGAGAGGAATGATGGATGCCGTTCCGCGCATCTTCAACTCGCGAATCCACAGCGAAGTTCAATTTGATTACTTCGTGACCGTGCGGCCGGACAGTGGGTACAAGGACGTGTCGCAACGGCCGGGCTCCGGCACGGGGCTCCAGCCGGGCGCCGATTTCCGCGTGTTCGTCGAGCCGCGCCGCGTTAGTGCGGCCACCGGCTACCTGGACGGCGGGATTTATGTGGACAGCATGATTCCGAATGAAGGGCTCTACGGAGGGAGCGATGCGGTTGTTGATCCCTGGCAAGAAGATTTCGTGGGTCAAGCTACCTGGGGGGATTCCCGCTGGGACATTCCCAACGATGGCGAACCCTGGTGGCCTGAGCGCACGCACAACCAGCACACCGTGAAGCCTGTCCGTTCGATCTTGGAAGTGAATGATCTCGTGCAAACCATGAGTTCGCACAACCGCTACGCGCGGATTTCGAACTTGGGGTACCACCTAAGCTCTCTCGGGTTGGGGACCGAAGAAACCACTTTCGGCGCGTGGATGGACCCCTTCGACGACCTGCGCGACCGCTTCCATGACTTGTATGACCCGGGTGTGACAAACACACTCGTCCACTTCGGCATTCTAGGCGCCGCCGACGTGCGTGTCGCTGAAGCCATCTTCCCCAACCGCTTCCACTATGCGTGGGAGACCGTGCCGTTCCATGATGAACGCTGGGACGATCCGCCCTACGGGCCGCGGTCGCCGGACTACGATCCACCGGCTATTCCAGCGTATCCAACGTATCTCACCTGGCCGCGAGCCATCTTCCCGGAACTCGCGCTGGTTCTCGGGCAGTATCCGCGGTGGAGCGATTGGGAGGATGAGGATCGCAAGGTGCGCCTGCTGCGGCAGCGTGTACCGTGGGACAGCGGCAACGTGGCGATGCTGGGCTTTAACTTCGTGGGCGCGGACGACCCCGTTGTCAATCAACATAGCCCCATGAAGCTCGAAGCGATCAATGTGGCGTTCTGGGGCGAAGATTTCCATCCCGATCACCTTAAGCCGCTGGATCCAAGCGGCCTGGATCAGAACTCCGGCGTGCGGCTGTTCGAGGACGCGGACAGCGATGGCGTGTTCTGGGATCTCTTAGGAGGCGACTCGCCGGTCGCGCTCACGGATCTAAGCTGGCGCAGCGCGCCTGAAGAGGTGGACCTGACCGGGGACGGGGAGGCGGACGACCTCAGC
>PUMX01000070.1 GCA_003552485.1 Candidatus Hydrogenedentota bacterium | reverse complement strand
GTAGACAGCAGCAGCGCAGCGGACTCGAACAGTTGTAACGCTGTTGCGCCGGCCTCGGCTTGAAGCAACAAGTAATCTATGGTCATATCCGTGAGTTTCTGGAGCAGACGGTGTAGTACGGCGGGATTGTCCTGCATTAATGCGGTCATTCGTGGTGAAGCGTGGCCAAAGCTTTGGCCTTCGGCCAGGAACACGGCCAGGGTGAACGGCGCGCCGGCAAAACCCAGTACGGGCAGCGCGCCGGCAAGTTCGTCTTTCACAAGACGCAGGGTCTTGGGGATGAAAGGCAGTTCATCAGCAACATCGTAATGCGTTAGAGCGTCGACATCGGCCGCCGTAGTAAGGGGAGTCTCGAGGACCGGCCCAGGGGCGAATCGGAAATGCGCGCCCATGGGCGTGAGGGGTGTCAAGATGTCTTGAAAGAAGATGATCGCGTCGACGCCAAACCGTTTGGGCAACAACGAGAGCCGCGCAGCCCATTCGGGATGGCGGAACAAGTCTTCAAGGGCCAGGCCTGCTTCGGCTTTCAGCCGGTTGTATTCGGGGTCGCTGCGGCCTGCCTGACGCATGAACCACACCGGCGGCCGACCTGTCCATTCGCCTCGAAGGGCGCGTGTCAGAAGTTCGCTTTGAGGAGGTATGGTGATAGGATGATGCAATGTTTTACCCGTTCTGCGTGAGTTGCCAAGGATATCCGTGCAAGAGACGACTCACTGTTTAAGTTACAGTGCGAAGAACAACGAGGCCCCCGCGGCCAGCGTTGAGCATAGCAGGTTCGCCGGCGGCGCCCAAAGCCGTGATTGGGCCAAACCACCGAGGTTGAAAAACACAAGAGGAGCGCTTTCGTGCATAATCCTTCGGGCCGAATCGCAATACCGTTCATTATCATCACGGGCTTGCTGACCTTCGTTGTGTTAATCCTAGCGTCGCGAACGTTGGAGCGTACGGCTGACAACGCCATGGGCGTATCCCGCTCGGCGGAATCCCAAGAGGCGCGCTTGGCCACCCGCTCGACGTTGCTTCAAGACGACGGTGGTGTTGAGGTTCCTACGAAGAATAATGGTGGCGCTGCCGATGAAGATGATGCCCGTTTCACCGTCGAGCGCCGTCTATCCCCGTTTGACGGCGAACGCGCCATGCGCGAAGTTGTTCGTGTCGTCGGCTACGGACCACGCCCCGCCGGCAGTGCCGCATTGGCCGAGCTGCGCGAATACATCCGCGAGCAATTGAGCGCCGCCGGTCTGACCGTACGCGAGCAGGCCTTTACTGCGTCCACGCCGATTGGCGATCGCGATATGGTGAATGTGGTGGGCATTGTCAAAGGCGATCGCCCGGGCGTGATTGTCCTGGGCAACCATTACGACACCAAGTACTACGAGGACATCGAGTTTGTGGGCGCGAACGATGGAGGTTCGACCACCGCCTGGATGATGGAGATGGCGCGGGTGCTCGGTCCTGAGCGCGAGGGGCGGACCGTTTGGCTGTGTTTCTTTGATGGCGAGGAGGCGTTTGAAGAGTGGACCGAAGAGGACAGCTTATACGGCAGCCGGGAGTTTGTGCAGGAACTCGGGGACACGGGCGAAATCGACGGTATTGATGTCATGATTAATGTGGACATGATCGGCGATTGCGTGTTGACCATACAGCGTGACGCGGGGGCTCCCGGCTGGCTGTCGAATCTAGTCTGGGACACGGCCCACGAACTAGGCTACGAGGAGTACTTCCTCGACAGCAGCCACTATATTCTTGACGATCATATTCCCTTCAGACGCGCGGGAATACCAGCCATGGTGATTATCGATTTCATGTTCGGAGGAACGCCTCGGACGCATCGGCAGTACTGGCATACAGAAGAAGACACTTTGGATAAAGTGTGCGCCAGCAGCTTGCAGGTGGTCGGCGACGTGGTTTACCATGCTCTTCCAGCCCTTGAGGCTCAACTCGACGCGATGGCATCCCCGTGACCTCAGAATTAGATCAAAACGCTTTGTGGCTTACCGATGCGGCGCCTGACGACATGCGGCGTATCGTGGACGCACTGTATCGCGTTCACCGTCTCACCGCGGTGATCACCGATCTGGATGTTCTCCTTGAGCGAATTCTCGACGAAAGCAAAGCTGTCGCGCGCGCAGAAGCATCTTCCCTGATGTTATATGATCCAGCCATGGAGGAGCTCTACTTCCATGTGGCGCTAGGCGAAACGGGGGATCAGCAGGCTCTCAAGCGCGAGATCCGGCTGAAACTGGGTCAGGGCATTGCTGGCGCCGCGGCCGAGACCCGCGAAGTAATCAATGTGCCTGATGTGCAGCGGGATTCCCGGTTCTACCGGTTAGCCGATGAGACCAGTCAATTCCGTAGCCGATCACTGCTCGCTGTGCCCCTTGTGGACCGGGACCAACTCATTGGCGTGCTTGAGGTTGTGAACAAGCGCGATGGCGGCGCGTTTACCGGCATTGATCTGCGGGTAATGGAGATGTTCTCGTCCCTCGCCGCTACCGTCATAGCCAATGCCAGGCTTATCGAGGAGAACCTGCGCGCCGAACGGTTGGCGGCTATTGGACAAGCTGTCGCCGGACTTTCCCATTACACGAAGAACTTGGTGAACAGCTTGATCAGTAGTATCGAACTCATTGATCAATGCCAGGAAATGAATAAGCCGGAGGTTCTTCGCTCGAGTTGGCCCATATTCAAAAGGAGCGCGCGGCGTATAGCCAATTTCGCCGAGGACATGCTAGCCTACTCGAAACCCCGCCCCGTTGGATGGGAATTTTGCGATCTGAAGGATGTCGTGAACGAGGTGGTTGACAGCTTTTGGGGGCTCGTTGCGAAGCGGAACATCACGATTGAGGTCGACCTGGACTCCGTCGAGAGGCCGGCGCTATGCGATCCGGATGCGATGCATCGCGCCATACTCAACCTATTGTTTAATGCAGCCGAGGCCGTT